>DATIDO010000334.1:0-3721 GCA_035456245.1 Polyangiaceae bacterium | reverse complement strand
GGGCGTCGACCCAGCCCATCTCCGCTCTCCAGCGGACGAAGAACGCGTCGAATGCGTCCGTCGAGCCGAGCGACCCCAGCAGGCCACGGGCCGCCCTTTCGTCGCCCGCGCGGAATGCCAACTCGCCCAACACCCGCCGCTCGCCGGGTTCCAGGCGCTCGGCCTGTGCCAACGCCGGTCCGGCAGCGTGATAGGCGCGACCCCACGCTCCGAAGAGGGCGAAGTACTGGCTGACGAGTGGTGGCGTGTCGGCGAAGCTGGGCTCCGCCCGAAGCGCTACGGCTGCCTGGTACTTCGGCAACATGGCAGTTCGCGCGCGGTGCTGGGCTGGCAAGCGATCCAGTAGCCGGGCCAACAAGTCGAGACGCCCCGCGCGACCTGCGGGCATGAGCGCACCCTCGTAGAGCTCCTCGCACCCAGCGCAGCGGTTGATGAGCCGCTCGAGCAGTTCAGCCGTACGCAGATCGTCGCCGAGCCGGCTGAGCGCGGTGGCCTCGAGCAGCATGAACTGAAAGGGCCGAGCCGATCGAGGTCGGAGCACGAAGTGCACACCGCGGTGGGGGACATCGAGCCGTGCCGTACGGTTCTCGGCTACCGCGCGCGAAAAATCCGCGATGCCACGCAAGGTAGCGCCATCCGAGTCGGGAGTCTGATTGCCGAGGGCCAGAATGGCCGAGATGACTAGATCGAGTTCGGGACCGAACCGCAGCTGATCCGGTAAGCCCGACGACAAGCCATGAACGGCGATGCGGAGGGCCGCTCGAGGCCGCCCCTCTCGAACCTCCACCGCGGCGAAGTACTGATACGGGTGGACATCACGCGGACTGGCCGCGGCCTCGTAGGCCCAGAAGCGATATTCCGACGAGTAGTCTCCCGAGCGCAGCGCGGCGGCGCTCCCGGAGGCAACCACGGTCACTGCCAAGGCAGCCAGGGCCCAGGAAGGGACGCGCTGCCGCCCCCCAACCACGAGGCCCACGCCCAGCGCCAGGATGGCAGCGAGTGACGGTAGGTAGAGGAACCTTGGTGATGCGAGGACGAGGCTCGGCATGAGTGACAGGTTCGCCACCGGCGCGAGCAGAACGAGCAGCAGCAACAACGCCACGCTCAGCGCAGGGAGGCGACGGAGCGCGAGCCATGCTCCAGCCACGAGGCCGAGGCACCCCAGCAGTCCCAGCACGACGAAGGCTGGCGTAGCGGCGAACGGATGCCCCGGCTCAGCGCCGACCACCGAACGCCCCAGGCCCAGGTTGTACGGCACGAGCAGCAGCTCAAAATACCGTCCCAAAGACTCGAACACGAGCGCGCCGTGATCCGTGAGCGGAACAGGCGGGGGATTCGGGTGGACGGGATACAGGAACACCCGCCAGCTCGTGTAGAGCGCCGCGATGACCAGCTGCCCACCTGCTGCACGCGCCATCCATCGGACCGCGCTCGTTCCGGCTGGAGGTGAGCGTCGCCATTGCTCGGCCATGAGCATGAATGGCAACACGACGGCCGCCTCTTTCGAGGCATAGGCCAACCCGGTGCCGACAAGCTCGAGCAAGAGGCCCTGGCTCGACGCGCGACTCGACGCGCGACTCGACGATCTTCGAGCAAGTTCGGCCCCCTCCAACGCCAGCATCACGCCGAGCGCGCACAGCAGATCCGGACGCCCCGAAATCCACGCCACGCTCTCGGTCTTTGCCGGGTGCACCGCGAAGACCAGGGCCAGCCCGAACGCCCACCACGGCAACAGCAACCATCGAAGCAGCCAGCGGTAGACCAGCACGGCTACCACACCATGCAAGAACAGATTGGTGAAGTGAAAGACGACGGGTTGACCGCCGCCGACCTTCCAATCCAACGCATAGGACGCCAGCACCGCCGGTCGCCAATAGCGCGCGCTCGGCGTGTCGAGGGCGTCTCCGCCGAACGTGGTGTCCCAAAGGTGGCTCCCGATCCAAGCGCGCCAGTGGCCGAAGTCGTGAACGACGGCATTGCCCGCGATGAGCGGCCTATCGTCGTAGATGAACGGGCCACCTATGGCGGGTACGAACGGCACGATCGCCAACGTGAAAACCAAGAGGCCCAATATCCAAGGGCGGGGAGCGCGCTCACCGGCTGCGTCGTTCACGTTGTGCCCGTTCTACCCGAATCTCCCCCGCCCCCGAACTTGGCCCTCCACCGGCCGATGAATAAGTTCCGAGCCATGCGCCGCCGCCAGGTCCTGAGTGCCGCCCTCTCGCTCGTCACCCTCCTCGGGGTGGGCAGCGTCGCCGGCGCCCCCCAGGCGAAGCCGCCAGCTGGGCGCCCGATCGTCAAGCTGGACCGCCTGTCCCTCCCGGATGGGCTAGCCCAACGGGCGCAACTGGAGACCCGGCTTCGCGCCACCTTGAAGCGCGAAGCACGCCGAGCCAACTGGGGAGCGGGTCGAGAGAACCACATCGAATACCGGTTTTCTCTGCAGGCGCTCGAGATCTCCCAGCATGGAAGCGTTCTGCGTGTGCGCTGCGCCGCTTTGGGTGAACTGCCAGGCGGAGAAAAAGCGAAGAGCGACGTCACCTTCGGTGGTGCGCCCAGTGAGCGCACTGCACTTGTGCACAGGGTCGTCGACGTCGTCGCTCGCGGAGTGGTGTCGCGTCTGGCCGAGCTCGAGCGCACACGTCGCGGACTTCATTGAATAGTCGAGCAACTCACTCGACCGGCCCGCCGATCGAAAATCTAGTCAGGGGTTCGGACGTCTGACAGACTGCTCGGCGCATGCAGTTGCCCCCTCCCCAGGTGACTCGAGCCGTCATTCAACGCTTCGCGCGCTTGCGAGCTCGCTACGGCGCCGACTTCGGTGTGCGCCCGCTCGTGCTGCCGGACGCATCGTTCTTTCCGGATGCGTTCACTCCGGACACGGCGTCGCTCGCACGCATCACGCGCCGCATGCAGGCTCATGCTGGCCTGCGTGACGTACCCATCGCCGCCGAGATCGTCGGCAGCGACAGCGCGCCCGAGTCCGCGCGCGGTGGCTCCTGTTCGAGCGGGGGCTGTGCAGTCCCCGCCAGCGTGTCGAGTGGCGCCCCCCGCCTAATCGACGACGGCGACTCCTGGCGCATCCAGATCCCCGAGCTCGAACTCAACCACCCCGTCGCGCTGACCACCAACCTGGCCCGCTCGCTGGCATTCATCTTCTTGGTAGAGACGCAGCGCGAAGGCGAGCGCTTGGAGCCGCCCCTCGACGTAACCGCGGATCTGGTAGCGACCAACCTGGGCTTCGGCCCGCTGCTCCTGCAGGGCTCCTATCTCTACGCCAAGAGCTGTGGTGGACCGCAGATCCGCAGCTTCACCACCGTGAGCACGAGCGAGCTCTCGCTGTGTGTGGCGCTCTTCGCTGCGATCGGCCGCCACCCGCTCGCTCCAGCCATCGCCTGTCTCGATGTGACCCAGCGAGCCGCCTTGAGCGCTGCCCGTGATCTCGTCGCCAGCAATCGCGCCCTGGTCGAACAACTCCGCGACGCCCCGGATGCCACCGCGCTCGGCTTGTTCGACCTCGAGCCCCCCGGCAGCTTCCTGACCAACTGGTTCCGTGAACGCCGCCTGAAGAATCAGGCCGCCCACAAGCCGGATCCTTCCCTGCTCGAGAGCGCCGCCGACGCCGACGACCTGGAGTCACTGCGCATCACCATGCCGCCCTCGTCCCGCGCCGGACGCAAGCTGGCGGCTCCTGCCGAATGAGCGCGCCGCGAGGCATCTC
>DATIDO010000333.1:0-12018 GCA_035456245.1 Polyangiaceae bacterium | reverse complement strand
GAGCCCGTAGGTGAAGCCCAGCTGCGGCAGCAGGCCGAAGCCGAACGACGGACCGAAGGTCAGCACCGCGCCCACATCCAACTTGAGACCCATGTTGGCGTTCAGGGCGTAGACGAAGCCGAGACCCGGAGTGACCGCGATCGGCAGCGACTTGTTGGTGCGGTAGATGTCGAGTCCGAGCGACTCGACGTGACCGTTCACCTCGTACAGACCCGCCTGGACGTAGGCGAAGGGGCGGAAGCCCGGGTTGGCGAGCGAGGTGAAGTTGTAGGTCGCGCGAGCCTCGGCCGAGACCGGGATGAACCCGGGCCGGGTGTTGAGGAAGCCCAGACCGACACGGGCACCGAGCTGCAGGTGATCGGTGATGGCCAAGTCGTAACCGAGCTTCACGCGCAGCTGGCCGGAGGCGAAGCCCGGCTGGGCGCCGGCGCGCAGATCGTTGCTGGGCTGGCCGGCAGCGTCGTAGCAGATGGTGCCGTACGAGGTCTCCTGGTTGGGAGCGCAGAGGCCGGCGCCGGTGGGCGGGGGGCCACCCATGTAAACGAGGTCGAAGCCGAGGTCGACGCCGAGCCAATGCTTGGCGAAGGGACCGGAGGGGGCATCGCTGGCGCCGGCGGCGCACTTGCCGGACACGCACGAACCGCTGTCGCAGTCCTCGTTCTTGCTGCAGCTGGGAGCATTCTCGCAGGTGCCGTTGCTGCAGAGCAGGCCGCACTTGCACTCGGTCGAGTTGCTGCACGACGCGCCCCAGTCGAGCTCACCGCAGGTCTGCGAGCCGCTGTTGCAGCCGGGGAAGTCGGGGGGGCAGTCGCTCTGCTCGGCGCAGCGGTTGACCGGCGCCTGACCGGGGTAGGCGGGGGCTTCGCCCTCGCTGTTCGACAGCTGGAAGCTGGCCGGCTGCTTCTTGCTTCCGTACTGATCGACGTACTCACCCGCGGCGTTCTTGGCGCCGACGTACCAGCTGAGCTTGCCGGCGGTGCCCGTGACGTCGCACGGGATCTCCGCCTGCCAGTACTCACCGGACTTGGTCATCGAGATCTTCTTCCACTTGTCGCCACCGAACTCCTTGAACTTGAGTTCGGCCGAAGTGGTCTCGGCAGCCGAGGTGCAGCTGACGGGGATCGGCATGCGCGTCTGGATGTCGCGAACCTCCGGCGTACAAACCATGTCGCCGGGGATTTCGTCGCCGCCTGCGGCTGCTGCGACCGGGGCCGCAGCGACCGGAGCTGCCGCCACCGGAGCCGGAGCGGTCCCACCCGGGACTGCATCGAACGTGGCAGCGGTCTCGGGCGATGCGAGATCGCGATCCAGCTTCACCGCCGGGTCGAGGCCCTTGGCAGTGACGAACGCTTCCTTGGCCCCCGCCTGATCGTTCTTGCCGCTGCCGCGCACGACGCCCACGTACATCCAGGCCTTGGCCTTGGTCTGCGGGCTGCACTTCGTGTCGCAAGCCTGAACCACTCCGACGAGGAGCTGCTCCGACTTGTCGAGCTCCATCATCAGGTAGTGCTGATTGATGGCCTCGTCGATCTTCTGATTCGCAGATGTGTCACGAGTGTATTGAGCGAGCGCGGGGAGGGCGAAGAGGCCCACCATGAGCGTCGCAAGCAGTCGATGAATCGCGCGGCTGTGCACTGTTGATCTCCGGAAGCGGGGGTACGTTGGGGGGAAGGAAGGCGGTCTTTCGATGCAAGAAAATCCCGCTGCATTGCAGTGGGATGAGAAGAGGCTTTCAGGGTCCTGCCGGTCGACTGCCGTCGGCGAACAGTATGCCTGTAAAACTCACCGTGGTGAACTAGCAGGATCTGCGGGCACTTGCCCCCCCGAAGTGCACTCACCAGAGGTGCCTTCGGTGCGCATGAACTGCACTCGGCGGTTCAAAGATCGGTTCGCGTCGGAATTATTCGCTACCAGCGGCCGCTCCTCGCCGTAGCCATGGGCCGACATGCGGTCGACGGCCACGCCGTGGCTCACCAGGTACTTCCGGACCGACTGGGCGCGCTGGTCGCTGAGCGTCTTGTTGTAGGAGTCCGAGCCCTTGTCGTCGGTGTGGCCCTCGACCTCCAGACGGATGGCCGGGTTCTTCGCCAGCACGTCGACGACTGCGTCGAGCACCGCGAAGCTCTCCTTCGCGATCACTGCCTTGTTGTACGAGAAGTGGATCTGTTGAGTGATCTTCACTTCGCAGTCCGTCACCACGACGAGAGCCGGCTTGATGGGACAACCGCGCGGCGCCAAGGCCAGCTGGCCGGGAGTGTTGGGGCACTCGTCATCGACGTCGAGTGCGGTGTCGCCGTCGTTGTCGGGCTCGGGGCAGCCGTCGCTGTCCTCGTACTCGTCGGGATCTTCCGGATCGTTCGGGCACTTGTCGGCGGCGTCGAGCAGACCATCCGCGTCGTTGTCGTCGTCGGGGCAGCCGTCGGCGTCGAGGTAACCATCGACGTCTTCCGGCAGCAGGGGACACGCGTCGACCGAGTTGGCAACGCGATCACCGTCGGTGTCGGCGTCGTCGGGGCAACCGTCGAGATCGTCGAGACCATCGAAATTCTCGGGCTGATCGGGGCAGCGGTCATCCCCGTCGAGGAAGCCGTCACCATCGCGATCGCCCGGCTGCGGGACGATCAGCGCGCCGCTCCTCGGCAGGCAGCTCTCGCTCGGGGTCTGCAGCAGCGCCGCGTTGACGTTCAGCTCGGCGCGCGCGACGTGTTCGGCCGCGTCGGAGCCGTGTCCTTTGGACAGCTCGATGTCGGCGAACTCGAGGTACGCCTGGGCCAGCGCCAGCTCACGGGGCGCGCACTTCATGGCGCCGCGCTGCTGGGCCTCCTTGGCTCGCGTCTCCACACCCGACATGCGCGCGCGCAGTTGGTTGGTTCGACCACAGCCAACGGCTGCGAGCGCCAGAGCGAACGCAACGAGGCAGCCGGAGCGAGCAGAAGACACAGCCGAGCGAGCAGACGCAGCGGACGCAGACGCAGCAGCCGCAGACGCAGCAGCCGCAGACGCAGCGGCCTCGGACGCAGTGGTCTCGGAAGAGCGCAGCCTCATGGTTGGCCTCGCGCGGGCGAGGTGGTGCCGCCCGCTGGCTTTGCATCGGCGGGCTTTCCTTCGCTGGAGGCTGCGGCGGCCGGCGTTCCCGCGCTGGGCGTTCCTACACCCGAGCTCGCGTCGCTCGTGCTCCCCGGCTTGGCCTGTTCCTTGGCGCGAGCCTTCTGAGCCTTGTCGCGCGCCTTGCGGGCGAAGTCCGCGGCCTCGTCGGCGAGCTGCATGGCGTAGCCGTACTCGGCTTGCGCAGCCTGGCGCTTGGCCTCGTCGAGGCGGGAGGAGGCGGCGTGGAACTCGTAGGTCGCGTAGCGCTCAGCCTCGAGGGCCTCGGCCTGCTCGAGCTGGCTTTCGGCGTCGTCGATGTTCATCACGTAGAGCGCGTTGCCGCAGCCCACCGTGAAAGCAGAGGCCAGGAGAAGCGCGAGCCAGGCGAGCACGCTGGCAGCGGTCCGTTGGACCGTGACGTGTTTGCCTTTGGCGTCAGCTGTCGACCGCAACGTCATCCCTCTCAGGCATCCGGACGCTCGACGGGTCCCCGTCGTCGCGCGCCGGCTACGTGCCGGCTGTATCGCACGGCTTCAGAGCCGGCGATACACGCCGACTACTTTACCCAGGAGCATGGTCGGCTTGAAGTCGGATGCGCGGACCAAGATGGGCGCCATGGCCGAGTTGGCCGGCTGGAAGCGGATGTAGTCCTTTTCCGGGTAGTAGTACTTCACGGTGGCTTCGTCGCCGATCAGGGCGACGACGATCTCACCGCGCTCCGCGCCCGACTGACGGCGGACGAAGATGTAGTCGCCGCTCAGGATGCCGGCCTCGATCATCGAGTCGCCCTGGACTCGCAGGCCGAACACGTCGCGACCACCTCGCACCATCATGCGGTCGACGGTGACCGTGTCGATCACGTTCTCTTCGGCCAGCAGGGGCAGGCCGGCAGCCACGCGTCCGAGCACCTGGATCTCCACCAGATCGTCGTTGGCCGGCACGCGATGCTCGGGCGAGTCGTCGGTCGGGACCTCGACGCCTTCGAGCAGGGGATCGTCGACCACGCGCAGGGCGCGGCTCTTCATGTCTTCGCGCCGCAGGTAGCCCTTGCGTTCGAGAGCACGCAGGTGGTCGTTCACCCCGTTGGTCGAGCGGATGCCCATGTGCTCTCCGATCTCGCGAAGGGTCGGCGGGTAGCCGCGGTCCTTGATCGAGGTCCGGATGAAGTCCAAGGTTTGCTCTTGACGCTTGGTGAGACCCTGCATTGTCCCGTCAGCGTACTGAACAGGTGTAAGCCGGTCAAACTTCTTGCATTTTCGAACGGCCGAATTCCGCCGACGTGGCGACGGTTCGATATGCAAGATTCTGGTTTCGTTCAGTTTTTCGTGAGTCCGTCCGGGCCGCTCGCTCGGCCGGAAGGCTCACTCGAACTTGTTGCTCGTCGACAAGAAGGTGAGCTTGTCGTTGGTCTCGCGGAGGCGCTTGAGCAGCATGCGGACGATGCTCCAGAGGACCTCGTAGGCCAGGTCCTTGTTCAGGAAGAGCAGGTCGTCGAAGCCGTCTTTGGGGACGGCCAATAGGCTGCACTTCTCGTGGACGTTGGCGTCCGCGGAGCGTGGCGATTCGTCCAACAGCGCCATTTCGCCGAACATTTGGCCGGGACCGAGCACGGCCAGGGCTTCCTCGCCCATGCCGGGGACCTCGCGGCTGATGCGGACCTTGCCCTCAAGAATGAGGTAGAGCTTGTCGCCCGGCTCACCATGCCGGAAAATTTTGGTGTTCTTGGCGTGCGTCTCTTCGATGCAGATGCGCGCCAGGAGCTCGAGGCCCGGGTCCGTCAGGCCAGAAAAGAGCTGGATCCCACGCAGCTGGGCCAAGCGGTCGGTCATTGGTTCGCCAATCTAGCCTGACTCGTCCCCAAGCCGAAAGAACTTGGCAGGGACAGAGCGGTGTCAGTTCCGCCTCTCGGGTCCGCGTCCCCGCTCCGGACTCAGTTCCGAGTGAAGCGCACTCGGAACGGCGCCGTCGGTCCGCTGATGGGCGACCCGGCCGCGTCGAGCGGCGGCTCGTACATCTTTTCCATCGCGCAGCGCTTGGCGGCGCGGCCGAACCCGTATCCGGGATCGTCGACGACCGTGACGCTCTTGGGGCGGCCGTCACTGCCCACGATCACGACCAGGCGGACCACCGCGCTGTCTTCACCCTCGGCCTCGGGGGGGAAAGGACAGTTTCGCCAATCGGCTCCCGTTCCCAGGCCGGCCGAGCGGGCCTTGCTCACGGCAGGGGGGCCGCTCGGAGCGGTTCCGGTGCCACCTGGTACACCACCGGCGACGGCGCCGGGGTTGCGCACCGCGGTGGTCGAGGTGCCGTTCGTCGCGGTGACTCCACCGGCGAAGCGTGTCCCGCTGCCGGAGACGAAGCCCTGATCGGTGAGATCGAGTGGCTCGTCGGCGGGGGCGGTGAGGACGGCGCCGGCCTCGGCAGCGGCAGGTGCGACCGCCGGCTGCTCGGTGGCAGCGACGGGCTCGCTCGGGGAGGGCAGGGGAGCGGGTTCGGGCCGCTCGGGCTCGGGTTCGGGCTCCGGCTCGGGCGGGGGAGCCTCGGGTTCGGGCTCCGTCTCGATCTCGACCATGGCCAGCAGGCGCGCCGCGGTGGTGGCTCGCACGGCCTCGGCGAAGGCGCGGATCTCGTAGGGGCTGGAAGCCGCTGCGCCGCCGAATGCCACGTGCAGCAGCACGGCCAACGCCAACGCAGCCCGCAGGATCAGGCGCTCGCGTCGAGCGCCCAAGTGCAGCATGCGCTCGAACCAGTCCCGGCCGACCGATAGCGCGAACTCGGGCGAGCTCGGCAGCTCGTCGCTGGTCAGGTTGGCCGTGGTCATCGTCGGATCACTTCTTCTGGGTCTCGACCGGGGTCTCGCTGCCACCCGATCCGGGCGTCACGGCGAAGGCGATCTTACTGATGCCAGACTTCTTCAGCAGGTCCAGGACGTGGATCACGCGACCGTGCTCCACCTTCTTGTCGGCGCGGATCACCGCGCGCATCTCGGGGTTCTTGGCCTTGGCCGCCTTGGCCAGGGCCGGGATGCCCTCGTCGGTCGGGATCGCGGTCGAGTCGACCATCGTCTTGCCGTCCGCCGAGAGCTCGACCGAGAACACGGTCTGCACGTTCTCTCCGCTGGCTGCCTTGGGCAGATCCATCGGCATGCCCTGAGCGTGGATGATGCGCGCCGTCACCATGAAGATGATGAGCAGCACGAGCACCACGTCGACGAGCGGGGTGACGTTGATGGCCGAGATCAGACCATCGTCGTCGCCGTTGCTTGCACCGCCGGCCATGCTTACTCCTTGGCCTTGGGCAGGGCCGCCCCGTCACCGACCAAGTAGGACATCAGCACTCGGCTGAGCGCCTCGGTGTTGGCGAGGATGGCGCGAGAGTGACGCTGGAAGACGTTGAAGGCGACCACGGCCGGGATGGCCACGGCCAGACCGACGGCGGTGGCGACGAGCGCCTCGGCGATGGCCGCCATCACGGCCTGGGGAGCAGCGGTGGCGCCCTGGGCAGCTTCCGACGATTCGGTCGAGAGGCCTTCGAAGGCCTTCACGACGCCGATGACGGTGCCGAACAGACCGATGAACGGGGCGTTGTTGCCGAGCGTACCCAAGAAGGCCAAGCGGCGTTCGAGTCGCATCTTCTGCAAAGCCTTCGCGCCCTCCATCGCCTCCTCGGCAGGCTGAGCACCGCGGTCGGCCTCGGCCAAGCCGGCCAGCACGACGGCTGCCTCGGCGCTCGGCGACTTCTCGAGCAGCTTCTGGGCTTGGTCGAAATCACCCTTGCGCAGGTGGTCGCGGAAGCCCTGGGCCAGGTTCACCAGATCGTCGCGTAGCGACAGATAGAACCAAGCGCGCTCGAGCATGATGGCCACCGACACGACGCTGAGGCCGATGAGGACCCACATGACCCACTCGGCGCCAAAGGTCGTCATGAGGCGCTGGAGCCATTCGACTAGATGCATTTTTCGAAGTACCTCTTTGGGGTGGTGCGGTCGGGCTCGGGGCCCTCGCTGCCGGGGCACGGCTAGCACAACTTTCGGCCTTTGCCGCCCGTCCCTTCGCACGCCGAGGAAAAAGAGTCGCGAAATCGGCGCGAACTGGCCCGACGGCGAGCCTCGACGGCCACCATTCTTGACGTAGCGGGGCTCCCGGGTCACTCATGAACGGGCGCGTTCGGGGCCGTTCAAATCTCGTGGGGCATGAGGTCGTGCGGCGAGCGAAAGAATTGCGTCGGAGCGTAGGCGCTCAAGCAGGAGACCCGCCGCATGTACACGTCGGCGTACAGCTCGACCTGTTGGCCGAAGATCGACAGGCCATTCATCTCTTTCAAGAGCGCGCCCCAGTACGGGTGAAAAATCAGATCGTTCCTGACATTCAGATCTTCGTACTCGTGCTCGAGGCGGCTCAGCTCGGCGCGCAGGCGATCGATCTCGTCCTTGGCGCCTTCGCGCGCGGCCGCGACGTCGGTGCTCGACCCCAGCCGTGACAGCGCCTTGTACTGGTGCTGGTAGTAGCGCAGCTGATCCTCGTAGAGCGGCCGCGCCTCGGCCAGCTGACGTCGTCGCAGACGCAGCGAAGCGGAGGCCTCGAGCGCCTCGATCTCCTGGTCGAGCTCCTGGATGACCAGCGCCGTGCGCCACGTGCTGTCTTTGCGACTGCGCAGGATGTCACCGTAGATGTGGTCGCCCACGTAGAGGACGCGGGTCCCTTCCAAATCGGCGCGCACCTCGAACTCCCGCAGGCTGCCGCCCTCGTAGACGTGCCCGCGTTCGAAGCCGCCGACGGCCGGCTTGAGCCCCGTGGCCGTGCGCTCCTCGAAGGGCGTGCCTGCCGCGAACCAACGCGGCTTCTTGGCGCTGCAGATCACGACGTCGAAGTACTGCTGCCAGTTCGTGTACTGATCCTGCCCGCCGTCGAGCAGGTAGCTCATCACCGTGTTCGTGTACGACCAGGGTGAGTTGGTGAGGACGAACAGCTTCTTCCCGGCGCTCCTCAGTTTGTGCAACGTGCGGGGCAGGTTGGGATCCAGATCGAGGTAGCGGGCCGGATCGGCGGTGACGCGCGCATAGACGGAGCCGTCGGCGTGACTCGCGTCGATGGCCGAGCGGACGTCGTGGAACAGCTTCTCCGGATCGAAGGACTCACCCTTCTCTTCCAGCGCGCTGACCAGCGCGGAGTAGCTGGTCACCTCGCACAGCGCGAACAGGGTATCGATCCAGTGGTAGCGGGCCGTGTGGGGCTCGAGCTTGGTCTCGTGGTAGAGCTGCACGATTTCGGCTCGTTCGAGCAGCCGGGTGCCGTGGTAGCCCTTGTAGACCTCCTTGTGGCGGTCCATTTTGAGGACGTTGCCCAGCTGTTTGTCGACCAACAGCCCGCGGATCGGGAAGCGCGTGTCGAAGCGCAGGTCTCGGAGCGACGCGGGGTAGCCGCGCTCGATCAGCTTCTCCACCGTCAGCTCCACGCTCAGCGCGTCCATCGCCTCCTGGCGATAGATGGCCAGCGTGTAGTCCATGTCGAAGCCGATCCACTCGATCGCGCCCAACCGCAGGTTGCGGTTGGCGTAGATGCGGTCGGCGCGGGGGATGGAGACTCCGGGAGGTGGAGGCTCGATCAGGCCTGGCAAAGGGAGGGGAAGCTGCCCTTCGATGGGCAGGGGGAGCTCGTCCACGGACGGGCCAACGGGATCGTGGGTCACTATCCACAGCTTACCATGCGCGGGTCTCCGGCGCAGGGGGGCCATTCGGCCCCGAGGGGGTGCCCCTTCGGTCTCGCGGGCGTGCCGATGTAAGATGATGGCGTGACCGAACCGCTGTCGATCTGGATCACCGGTGCGCCCATCGAGCCTGCGCGCCGCGATCAGGGGAGCTTCGCCGACATGATCGTGCGGCACATCGGCGACTCCTGGTCCGGAGACTACCAGTTGGTGGATTGTGAGAACCTCCACGAGCCCTTGCCGTCGCATGGGCAGGTCGCCGGCGTGGTCGTCACCGGCTCACCCGCTCACGTCCAGGATCAGGAGCCCTGGATGATCCGCTGCCAGTCCGCTCTCCATGCGTTGGCTGGCACGGGCACCCCGGTATTGGGGATCTGCTTCGGCCACCAGCTGCTCGGGCAGGCGTTCGGCGGCGGCGTCGCACCGAACCCGCGTGGCCCGGAGTTCGGGATCGTTCCCATCGAGCTCTCGTGCGACGACGAGCTGCTGGGCGCCGCCGGGACCCACTACGCAGCCATGGCGCACTTCGACTCGGTGCGCGCGCTGCCGGAAGGGGCCTCCCTGCTGGCGCGCAGCGCGCGTGAAGAGCTGGCGGCCGTGCGTTACGCGCCGCGCGTTTGGGGAGTGCAGTTCCACCCGGAGATGGATGAGGCGATCGCCCGCCACTACGTCGAGTACTACGGGGCCGCCTGGGACGATGCTGCCGGTCGGGCCGCCCGGGCCGAGGGGGACTACGCTGGGCAGCTGCTGCGGCGTTTTGCCCGCCTCTGCTCGGCTCGCGAGTAGCCCAGCCTCGTTGCCGCAGCTGTTTGGAGCCGGCCCGAGCGCTGGGGCGGCGCCTGCGGTTTACTTTCGCTGTCCGCGCGCTAAAGCGGCCCCGTCATGGGTTTCGCTTGTGGTGTCGTCGGTCTGCCCAACGTGGGCAAGAGCACTCTCTTCAACTCGCTGAGCAGCGCCAAGGCGGAGGCCGCGAACTTCCCCTTCTGCACCATCGAGCCCAACGTGGGCATCGTGCCGGTGCCGGATCCCCGGCTCGACAAGCTGTCGGTCCTCTACTCGACCGACAGCATGGTCCCCACCTCGATCCGCTTCGTGGACATCGCCGGCTTGGTGCGTGGCGCCTCCAAGGGCGAGGGGCTCGGCAACCAGTTCCTCGGCCACATCCGTGAGGTCGACGCCATCGCCCACGTGGTGCGTTGCTTCGAGGACGAGAACGTCGTGCACGTGGAGGGTCGGGTCGATCCGGTCAGCGACGTGGAGACGATCCACACCGAGCTGGCCCTCAAGGACCTGGACACGGTCAGCAAGCGTCTGGACAAGGCGCGCAAGCAGTCCAAGGGCAACGACCCCAAGGAGAAGCTGGCGGTCACCGTCCTCGAAGGCCTGGTCGCCCATCTCGACAGCGGCAAGCCGGCGCGCACCTTCACGCTCGGCTCCGACAAGGAAGAGGAGATCGTGCGTGAGCTGCAGCTGCTCACCATCAAGCCCACCTTCTACGTCGCCAACGTCGACGAAGGGTCGATCGCCAACGTCGAGGCCAACGCTCACTACCGCGCTCTGGTCGCCCACGCCGAGTCCGAGGGCGCGCGCGTGGTGGCCATCTGTGCCCAGCTGGAAGAGCAGATCGCCGAGCTCGATCCGGCCGATCGCCCCGAGTTTCTGGCCAGCGCCGGCCTGACCGAGCCCGGCCTGAACCGCGTGATCCGCACCGGCTACGAGCTGCTCGGCCTCAACACCTTCCTCACCGCCGGCAAGAAAGAGTGCCGCGCCTGGACCGTGCGCAAGGGCGCCACGGCGCCTCAGGCGGCGGGCGCCATCCACACCGACTTCGAGCGCGGCTTCATCAAGGCCGAGGTCATCTGGTGGGAGGATCTGCTCCAGTATGGGAGCGAGGCGAAGTGCAAGGAGGCCGGCAAGCTGGCCATCGAAGGCAAAGAGTACGTCGTCCGGGATGGCGACGTGATTCACTTCCGCTTCAACGTCTGAGGCCACGTCCCGCTGCCGCTTGGCCGTTCGGCAAGGCGGCCGGGCGTCGGCGCTCCCCGACTCGACGACCGCGACGGTCGTTGTTATCGAGCCACCATGGGGACGGTGCTATCGGCGGAGGAGTTGAGCGCGTGGCTGGCGGCGGGGGAAGAGGTAGTCCTGGTCGACTGTCGCTTCGCGCTCGCCGAGCCGAGCGCCGGTGAGCGGGCCTATCGTGATGGGCACCTGCCCGGAGCGTTCTTTCTCGACATCGAGCGCGACCTTTCGTCCGAGGTGGTGGCGGGCATGACCGGTCGTCACCCGCTTCCGCACCTCGACGAGGTCGCCTCCAAGCTCGGCCGCATCGGCGTCGGTCCGGGCGTGCGTGTGGTCGCCTACGATCAGGACAACGGCATGTTCGCGGCGCGCCTCTGGTGGTTGTGCCGGTTTTTGGGACATGGCGACGTCTGGGTGCTCGACGGCGGAGTGAACGAATGGGTGAAGGGCGGGCGGCCGCTCCAGGTGGAGGTGCCGAGCGGTAGGCCGCGCGACTTCTCGACCCTGTACCTGCATCCGGAGTCGATCGTCGCGGCCGACGAGGTCGAGTCGATGGTCGAGAACCCGGATGCCAGGCTGTTCGACGCGCGCAGCGCCGAGCGGTTTCGGGGCGAGAACGAGACCATCGATCCCGTGGCCGGCCATATTCCCGGGGCGCGCTCGCTCCCCTTCGCCGACAGCTTGGAGGGTGGGCGTTTCCGCTCGCCGGAGCAGCTGCGCGCGCGCTTCGAGGCAGCGCTGGCCGGCAGGAGCTCCGAGGAAGCGGTGGCCTACTGTGGCTCGGGCATCACTGCCTGCCACCTGATCTTGGCAGCCGAACACGCGGGGCTGCCGGGGATTCGTCTTTATCCCGGTTCGTGGAGCGAGTGGATCGTCGAACCCTCGCGGCCGGTAGCGACGGGCGCCTGAACGTAGCTGGGTGCGACCGGGCCCCGGCTCGGCGCCGAAAGGGAAGCACATGAGCATCATCGAATACTTGAAGGGTCAGTTTCTCGAGATCATCCAGTGGGAGGACGACTCTCGAGACACCATCTCCTGGCGGTTCCCCGACGACGACAAGGAGATCAAGCGCGGTGCGCAGCTGATCGTGCGTGAGTCGCAGACCGCGCAGTTCATCTACCTGGGTCAGTTCGGTGACACCTTCGGCCCCGGGAAGCACTCGCTGGTCACCGACAACATCCCGATCCTCTCGACGCTCAAGGG
>DATIDO010000332.1:0-12701 GCA_035456245.1 Polyangiaceae bacterium | reverse complement strand
CACGGCGACCAAGGAGGGCCTCGCGACGGCCACCCTTGCGATTGCCAGCCAAGCCGACTGGGCGGTCTTCGGTCGAGCGACTGAAGGCCAGGTGGAGGGGCACGGTGGGGAGGGCAAAGCGGGGCATGGCGTCTGCCCCGCGTCATTGCAGCCCCCGTGCCGCGGCCGGGGTCTGTCGGCCACGCCGCATCGCAGCCTGAATCGGCTCGATTCTGCGAGCGTCGGTCGACAGGATGGGGCCCGCCCCAGCCGGCTCGTGTCCGGCCGGACCCAGCGCGTGGCCCGGCCCCCACACGGCCCGGGTGGCGTGGGGCGACTCACCCAAAGGGGCGCCCGCGCCCGAAGGCCGGCCCCAACCGAGACGGCCTTTCGGGATGGGCTCTCAGTGGCTGACGGACTCGGCCGGAGCCGGAGCCCCCGCCGAAGGCTCGATGCGCGCCAACCGCGTGGCAATCACCGGATAGATCAGGACCGAGAGCAGGCCACCTCCTACCAGCGCGGCAGCCGAGTCGCTTGCCATCATGCCTTGGTTCACCGCCGTGCCCGTGATGGCCACGATCAGAGAGAGCGAAGTCGCCGAATAGAAACCCAACGCTTGCACCTGCTTGCCTGCCAAGTGCTTGCGGAAGAGCCAAGCCGGCAAGCCGCGCACTACCAGAAGCAGGAGCGCGTAGACCACCAGCATCAGCAGACCCGAAGCGCTCTGGGTGAGGGCCCGCACGTCGAGCTTCAGGCCGCTGCAGACGAAGAAGATCGGCACCAAGAAGCCGAAGCCGACGGCGTCGAACTTGTGGTGGAGCACCTCGTTGTGCGAGTCGCGAGCGGCCAAGCCCACGGCCATGCCGGCAGCGAACGCTCCCAGCGCGAGATCGAGGCCGAACTCCTCGGCCAACACGACGAGCGCAGCGAGCAGCAGCATGCTCACGCGGATCGGCAGCTGGCCGCTCTTGGTCATGGTGCGAGCCAAGAGACCAATCAGGCCCGGCGGCCTCACCCGCAGCGAAGCCCAGAACACGCCGACCACCACGAGGATGAAGGCCACGACCAGGCCCAGCTGCACCCCCACCCCATGCTCACGCGAAAGCAGGAGCGACATCAGGACGATGGGGCCAATCTCGCCGAGCGCACCTACTGCCATCGTGAACTTGCCCAGCTCGGTCTCGAGTAGCTCGGCGTCGCGGAGCACCGGCACCACGATGCCGAGCGCCATCGTCGACAGGGCGACGGCCACCAGTGTCCAGGCGTGGCTTCCCCCCACCTGCGCCAAAGCGAAGGCGACGACGAAGGCCAAGCCGAGCGAGATCAGCCAGCCCAGCGAGGCGAGCCGCAGCGGCGCCCCGCGCATCTTGCCCAGATCGATCTCGACTCCCGCCAGGAAGAAGAGAAATGCCATGCCGATCGTCGACAGGTACGGCAATCCTCCTTCGAATTCGACCCACCCCAGAACTTGCGGACCCAGGATCACCCCCAAGATGATCTCGAAGACCGCCACCGGCACGCGTAGCGAGCGGGTGTGCGAAGACAACCACGGCGCCAGGGCGGCCGCTGCTACGACGAACAGAATGGGATGCGCATGATCCATGAGGCTTACCTGAATGAGCGTCCGGCGAAGGCCGTCGAGCTACCGAGTAAATGCTAACGCCGGGAGGACCGGGACGGCCAGCCGCACTGCGCTCCCCTTGGAGGCCCCTCCGTACAGCTGCACGCCCGGCCAGCAGGCGCGATGGATTTTCGTCGCTGCCATGCTTGCGTGCCTTCGCGTGCCCGAGCAACGTCGTGGGGCCCATGAGCGAAACGGGAGAATGAGTGGCCGCGGTCGAGCGTCATTCGAGCATGACGAAAGGGCGACGAGCGCTGCTTGCCACGGCCGCGGCCGTGGTCGTTGCGTGGCTGAGCCTGGCTGGCTGGATCGATCGGGAGGGAGTGCGGCCCCACCGGACGGTTGAGGTCGAGGCGCCGTCCCTTTCCGAACCGCAGTCCCTTGCCGAGCCGCCGGCTCCTGTCGAACCGCAGTCGGTGTGGGTCGTGCTGGGCGCTCGGGTCGAGCCCGATGGGACGGCCTCGTCCACGTTGCGAGCGCGCGTCCTGCACGCAGTGAAACGACTCGGACCCCAGGACATGCTCCTCATCTCGGGCGGGGTCGGGACGTACGGCAACTCGGAGGCGATGGTCGGCTTCGGGGTGGCGCTTCGTGAGGGTGTGAGCGCCGATCGCATCTTGATGGAAAGCGCGAGCCACTCGACCCTGGAGAACGCGCGGTATTCGATCGAGCTGCTGCGTGCGCGATTCCCCCAGGGCTTTCGCATCACGCTGGTCAGCGATCCCTACCACCTGCCTCGCGCTCGGCGCTCGTTCGAGTATTTCGCCGGACGAGAAGTCGGCACCAGCCCGGTGCTCGAGGCCCCCCGGCATCTCGCTCGGTGGTCCCGACTCTGGTGGACGCTGCGAGAGGTCGCCGCCCTGGGCAAAGACAGCCTGATGCTTCGATTCGCAGCGCCCGCTCCGACTGCGCCAGGCCTGCCGAAACCCCAATGAAGGAAGCGTCTTTGCTGGGCCCTTGAGGGAGTCCATTGTGAGCCATCCCTGATGGACAGTATGACTTCGCTCATGTTCGGCTCGATGAAACACACGGGGACATCGGGCCGGCACCAGAGGGCGTCGTTCGGGCTGCTGGGCGCCACGCTGGCGACGTGCTGGAGCGCCGCGGCGAGCGCCGCAGGCACGGCGCCCGATTCGATTCATCCGACCTCGGTCACACCCGTGCCCGTCGAGGGGCCGCCGTCAGGTGAGCCGCCCGCCCAACCCCCTCCCCACGACGTCCCACCAGCGACGACCACCCCTTCCGAGGCGGCTCCCAAGCAGGAACCGATGAAGGAGGCGCAAGAGCAGGATGCTGCCAAGAAGCCACCGAAAGATCCGGCGGACGACGGCTCCTTCGACATCAGCGACTTCCTCGATCAGAAGTTCGGCTTCCTGCCCATCGTGCGACCCATCACCGAGCCCGCCGTAGGCTTCGGCGCGGCAGGTGGCTTGATGTTCCTCAGCAAGCCACTCGGGGCTGCGGCCAACGGTCTGGGACGCCCCAGCATCACGGGCGTCGGCGGCTTCGGCACCGCCAATGGCTCCTGGGGCGCGTTCGGCATGGACATGCGCTACTGGGCCAAGGACCACGTGCAGACCACCGTCGCGGTGATCGGCGCCTCCGTGAACCTGGACTACTACGGCACGGGCGACGACAGCGTGCTGCACGAGAACCCGCTGCGCTACAACCTGCAGCCCCTCGGTGGCGTGGTGAAGGCCAAGTACCGCTTCGGCGACACACGCCTATGGGCGGGCCTCGGCTACTCCTTCGTCTCCACCGAGGTGACCTTCGCGGCGCCCGACGGCACGACGGGGATCCCCGACTACCAGAGCCGAACGAACGTCGGCATGCTGATGCCCTACGTCACGTTCGACAGCCGCGACACCATGTTCACTCCGACGCGCGGCACCTTCCTGGAGGCCAACCTGGACGCTGGTGTGCAAGCGCTCGGTAGCGACGCGGACTTTCAACGAATCCTGCTGACCGGAATTCAATACGTTCCGCTCCCGCACCAGCTCTACTTGGGTGTTCGCGGTGATTTCGGCATCTCGCTCGGCACCACGCCCTTCTACATGCGCCCGTCGATCGATCTGCGCGGCGTCTCGGCCATGCGCTACCAGGGTGAAGAAGTCCTGCAGATCGAGCTGGAACTGCGCTGGCAATTCTACAAGCGTTGGAGCGTGCTCGCCTTCTCCGGCGGTGGCGGCGCTTGGAACCACCTCGAGCAGATTGACAACTTCCAGGGCATCGTCGCCGGAGGCGGCGGCTTTCGCTACGAGCTAGCCCGGAAGTACGGCATCCACGCCGGTGTCGACGTGGCGGGCAGCAAGGACACTGCGGCCGTCTATTTGCAGGTGGGTAGCGCCTGGATGCGCCCCTGAGACGACCCGGCGCCGGGACTGCGAGCGCGCCCGACTGCAGGGCCCGCCTCGAAACCTGGCGCGGCCCGACCGTCGAAGCCAGACCGCACTACTCAGGCTCGACCTCAGGGGCAGCCGTCACCGGTGCAGACGCAGCCAGCTCCCGTGCACGCGCAGTCCGCGCCCGCCTCACAGACGTACTCGCACGTGTTGGCGTCCGCCCCGCAGGTGATGTTGCACGCCGAGCCCGGCTGACACACCAGGCCGCTCAGCGCCGTCTGCCAGTTCGTCACCGTCACGTTGCAGGTCGAACCCTCCTCGCACGTGATCTGCAGGAACGAAGCCAAGCCCGAGGCGAAAGCGTAGGCGCAGGTCTGGGCGTCCGCGCAGTTGGCGGTGCCCGTGGGATCCGCGTGGTACTTCCGCGCGTCGATACTGCAGGACGAGCCGCTCTCGCAGTCGAGTAGGCACTCACCCTCTTGCGCACAGCCAATCAGGCATCGCGAGCCGGCCCGGCAAGTCGCCTGGGTGTCGGTCTGGTACTCGCCACGGCTCACGCAGGTGGCGCCGCTCTTGCACTCGAATCCGCAATCCTCGTGATTGAGCAGCTCACAGCGGAAATTGCAGCGAGCGCCGTCGTTGCAGCTCATGCCGGTGCAGTTGGTCGTGTTGGGCCCGCAGGTGAAGTCGCAGACGGCTCCGAGTCCGCACTGGTTGCCCGCACAAGCATCGTCCGTGCACGAGCCACCCTCCATGCAGTCGGCTGGCAGCACATCGGGATCGCAGGGGTCACACACGGCTGTTTCGTACTCACAGCTCGCTCGGCACTGGGTGATGGGCGTCGTGTTGCCTTCCCAACCGAGCGCGTCACACGTCGTCGCCGGGACGTCGGTGCCGTCACACTGCTCCGTGCCGTTCGTGACGTCGTCGCCGCACCACATGCAGGTCGACGTGTCCCAGCCTTCACCCGTGGAGTCACAGGTAGCCGTGCCTCCGCTGAAGACCACTCCCTGATCGGTGATCTCGCTACAGGCGATCGTGTCCACCCCAGCCTCACAGAGCGTGCAAGCGCTGGTGTTCCAACCAGAGCCGTCCGGCTCGCACGTCACCGAGCCAGTCGGCTTGCTGGGGACGTGATCGGCACAGTCTCCGGTGGCGTTGGGCGTGCAGACGGTGCACGTGCTGGTGTCGTACGCACCGCCGACACACGTCGCCGTGCCCGCAGGCCGAACATGGCCCACCAGGAGCTCCGAGCAGGCTTTCGTCGTTCCGTTGACGCAAACCGCACAGCCACTCGTGTCCCACGACTCGCCGTCGGTCGCGCAGATCGCGTCACCTTCCGGCTTGTGAGGCGGCCCCAGCAGCGCACAGCTCTCCGTGGAGCCAGGCTCGCACAACGTACAGCCGTCCGTGTCCCAGCCGGTCCCGGTCTCGTTGCAGACCGCCGTGCCGGCCTGTTGGGACTCGTCTTCCACGACCTCTTTGCACGGCGTGGTGGTGCCGGGCGTGCAAAGGGGCCAGTTCTCGCCGCCGCCAGTGCCTCCAGTAGCAGAGCCGCCGGTCGCCGAGCCGCCGGTCGCCGTATCGCCGCCCTCGCCGCCCGTGGCGGAGCCGCCGGTTCCGCCCGAATTCGTGCCGCCAGAATTCGTGCCGCCAGAATTCGCGCCGCCCATTCCGCCGGTGCCATCGACGGGACCGTCACTGTCGCAGCCGAAGGTCGCCGCCAGCAGTAGACAAATACCCCCGCTCACCCAACGAACCCGTCGAATCGTTCCCATCGCCATGGTGCAGCCCCCCAAGAATGATGCGTCCCCCCCACCATCAGACGCCAAGCTCCATCGATCCACAATCTGCTGACGGTTGGGGCCCAGGTGCCGAGCCCCCGTGCCTCCGATTTCTGAAGCCCGCCCGGTGCGCCGGGCAACCGAGCAGGCATGAGGCGCCTTGGCTTGCGACACGTCACCTTCCCCCTCCTCCTCACGGCTCAAATCGCCCTGGGCCTCGCCGCCTGTTCGGGCGGTGGCCCCGACTCCGGCGATCCGAACGACGCTGGGCCCGACGTGGGCAACGCGGGCGCAGGCAATGGCTCGGGTGGTAGCAGTGCGAACGACGATGGAAGCGGCACGGGAGCAGCACCCGGTTCGGGCGGTGGAACCCCGATCCCCGGGGAGGACGGCCCCCGCGTGGCGACGGTTCGCCCGGTGCTCGAGCTGGCACCTGCTCCCGGCCTGGCCGGACCCGCGCTCCGTGTCGATCTCGACATGTCGGGTCGCCCCAGCAGCGAAGTCACCGAGCTCGGCTACGTGGCCTGGCCCATCTCGGCTGGTGCCACCGCCGCCAAGACGATCGGCGGGGTGACCTTCACCTTCGCCAAGGCCGGCTCGAACGGCACCGAGCTCAACGCCACCTGGTCGAAGACGGCCGTCCAGAGCCCCAACTACGCCCGGCTCGCCGGCGACGGCATCACGGTCACCAACGGCAGCGCGGGTTCGCAGATCCGACTCACGCTCTCCAACCTCCCTGCCGGCCGACACAGCTTGCTCACCTTCCACAACGTCCCTGGCAGCTCGGCCACGGGCAAGGTGAGCGTGCAGGTCAACGGCACGACGCAGACGTCCAACCTCCAGGAGTCGTCGAACGCCCTGAGCAACAGCGCGGCGCCCTCGTCCTACGTCACCTTCGAAGCCCAGGCCGGCAAGGACGTGGTCCTGCTCTTCACCTCGACCGCCACCCTCGTCATCAACGGCTTCTTGCTCGACTCACCGGACGTGCTCGCTCAGGCCACCGATCCGACACCCAAGGACGGCGACGACCACGCCAACGCCGACGACGGCAGCCTCCAACTCGGTTGGTCTCCCGCCGATGGCGCCGCCTCCCACGACGTCTACATCGGCACCGATCCGAACGCGGTGCAGGCGGCGACCCACGACTCGCCCGAGTTCCAAGGCAATCAGACGGGCAAGACCTTCGACCTGACCGGCCTCCACAGCATCGCCCACTACTTCTGGCGGGTGGACGAGGTGGACGGCGACGGCCAGGTCACCCGCGGTGCCGTGTGGTACTTCCGGCCGCGACACGACTCGTTCCCGGGCGCAGAGGGCCACGGCCGTTACGCCATCGGAGGCCGCGGTGGCGTCGTGGTGCACGTCACCAACCTGAACGACTCGGGTCCGGGCAGCCTGCGCGATGCCGTCACCACCGATCGGGGCCCGCGCACGATCGTCTTCGACGTGGCTGGCGTGATCAAGCTGAGCTCGCGCATGGTCCTGAACCAGAACTACGTGACCCTGGCCGGACACACCGCACCCGGCAAAGGCATCGTGATCCGCTCGGCGCCGCTCGGCATCGCCGGCGCCAGCGACGCTCAAGTCCGTCACATGCGCGTGCGCGTGGGCGCTGGCGCGACCTACGACGGTATGGGGCTCACCGGCTCGAACCACGCGATCATCGACCACTCCTCGATCAGCTGGACCATCGACGAGGCCTTCAGCTCACGGAACGGCAAGAACATCACGCTCCAACGTTCGCTGATCTCGGAGTGCCTGAACATCGCCAACCACCAGAACTACCCAGCTGGCACGAAGCACGGCTACGCCGCCAGCATCGGTGGTGACATCGGCTCCTTCCATCACAATCTGCTCGCGCACTGTGAAGGACGCAATTGGAGCCTGGCGGGTGGTCTGGATCCCGAAGGCAACTTCGCCGGCCGCCTCGATATCTTCGACAACGTCGTCTACAACTGGGGTGGCCGCACCACCGACGGAGGCGCTCACGAGGTCAACTTCGTGAGCAACTACTACCGCCCCGGACCAGCGAGCAAGGTGTTCGCTGCGCTGCACGCCGACTACGACAGCTTCCCTGGCAAGCAGCAGTACTACTGCTTGGGCAACGTGATGCCCGGCCGCTTCACGGCGAGCGAGCAGAACAAGGCCTGCGTGAAGGGCTACGGCGAACCGAACGGCTACAGTCCTTGGGTGAACGCACCCTGGTTCCCCTCCCAAGCCGAGATCCAGCCCGCCGATCTCGCCTTCAAGAGCGTGCTCTCCGACGTCGGCAACAGCTCGCCCGTCTTCGACGATCACGACATCCGCGTGGTGAAGGAAACCCTGAATGGCACCACCACGTACACCGGCAGCAAATCCGGGGTGAAAGGCCTGCCCGACAGCGAGGCCGACGTCGGCGGCTACGAGAGCTACCCGACGACCACGCGTGAGGCCGACTGGGACAGCGATGGTGACGGCCTACCGAATTTCTGGGAGCTCGCTCGGGGCCTGAACCCCGACTCGGCGGACCAGGACTTCACCGAGTCCAACACCGATCTCGACCAGGACGGCTACACGGAGCTCGAGGAGTATCTCGCCTTCGCCGCAGCGCCCCACTACACGGTCGACGCGGGCGAGCCGGTCGCCATCGACGCCTCCAAGCTGTTCGTCGGCTTTGCCTCCAGCCCGGTCTACACCGCTCCCGAAGCCGAGGGTGGAACGACCAGCGTCTCCGGCAAGACGGTGACCTTCACCCCCAACGGCTGCGGCTCGAGTCGGGTGGTCCTCCAGGTTCGGGACGCCAGCGGAGCCACCATGACGCGCGAGGTGCTCGTGTTCGTCTCGCCTGCGAGCGGCGCCTGCCCCTGACGCTTGGCACTGACGCCTGCCACGGACGCCTGCCCCCCGAGAACTGTCCACCTGCGACCCCGACCCACACGACCTCCGGAAACGGCTTGGCTAGCCCGATGCGGCGATTGATTGGTCGGGGCGCCTCTGTCAGCGTGCATGGCTCGTGCGCACTGGCTCCACCCTCGAACTGGACACTTCTCTCTGGCCCATCGTCGTCAGCACCCCTCACGGGGCCATCAGCGACGGCGATCTACAGCGTCTCTTCGACACCTTCGACTCGTTCTGGAAGCGCGGCGAGATGTTCGTGACGGTCAGCAACATGACCAGCAGTCGCGACGTGTCGGCGCGCCAACGCCAAATGGTGGGAGAGTGGCTGAAGAAGAACAAGACCTCCATCCAGCGCTACTCCGCAGGCGGTGTGCTGATCGTCGACTCGGCGCTGCTCCGCGGCGCCTTGACCGCGATTGGCTGGGTCTACCAAGCGCCGCTCGACATGAGCTACGTGAAGGACTGGACCGAAGCGACGGATACGGCGCTCGCTCGCCTGGCCAAGGTCGGCATTTCGGAGCCTGGCCTCCGTGCGCGCATGCTGGAGTTCGGCAAGCAGCGGGCCGCCAACGCCAGCTGAGTTCAGAACTTCTTCCGGGCTTGGCGCAGCCAGTCGACTAGCTCGCTGGGCCCGTTGAACTCTCCGGTCTTGGGCTCGACGACGCGGCTGTCCACGACCGGCCAGCTCTCGAGTGGTGCGGAGCAGTCCAGCGGGCGCAGCACGAGCCAGCGTGCGATGGCCTTGATGCCGAAGGCCTGCCTCAACCAGCCGTGGAGCTCGTCGCCCAGGTTGACCGAGAGCACGCGATAGTGCCCGAGCTCATCGGCCAGCGGGGCCTCCCGCTCGAGTCGGTAGAGCGCACGACAATCGCCGCACCAGTCGGCGCCCACGTCGAGCAGCAGCGGCCGCCGGGTGGCCTGTGCCTCGCGGCAGGCGGCGGTCGCGGTGGCGCGCAGTTCGGCGTCGGTCCTCTGGGGCACATCGTAGCTCGAAAACCCGGAGCTCGAGGACGCGTTGGCCGGTCCCGTGGAGGGGAGGGGGGCCGGCGCTGTCTCCGTCACCGGGGTGACCGCGCGCGCCGGAGTCGGCTCGGGCTCGACCGGTGTGCTCCGGCAGGCGCCGAGGATCAGGGCCAGGGCGACCACGCCAAGTCGAGTGTCGAAAATGGATCGTGCCACGCTGAGTCCGGCGCAGGCTCCACGTGAGCAGGGCGCCTGTCCAGCCGCTTCGGTCTAGCGCCGAGCTTCAGCGCGACCGAGCACAGAGTTCTTCCACCGCCTGCTCGTAGCGTTCGGATGCACCCAGGCGCCGCGCCTCGGCGAGCGCCCTATCGGCCTCCTCACAGCGCCCCGAACGCGCCAGCAGCCGTCCCTTGAGGCCCTGCAGTTCGCCGTCTCGCGCCGGTGCCAATCGGTCGGCCAGCGCGCGCTCGATCAGCTCCAGCGCCTGGCTTGCCTGGCCCAGCTCGTCGAGCAGCTCGATGCGCGTGAGCGTTGCTTCCGGACGCAGCGTGCCGCCGGGGAAGGCCCGCTGGTAGGCGACCAACGTGGTGAGCGCCTGCGCGGGATCACGTAGCGCGCGCCGCTCCAAGCGCGCCTTCTCCAGCCAAGCGAGCTCCGCCCCAACGCCGGCGCCGCGAGTCTGCTGCGTGTAGCATTCGACCGCCGCCGGGTAGTCACCCGCGCGCTGAAGTTCGCGACAGGAGCCCGATGCCGGCAAGGACGCTCCAGGACCGCGCTCGAGCGCGCTGCCTTCTCCGTGGGAGCCCGGTGGCCCTGCAATCGCTCGCCCCGCCGGGACCGGCGGGGTGACGGGGAGCGCGGATGGAGCGGCGGGGGGCACCGCGTCGGTCGGAGCCGGCGAGGCGTGCTTCGCGGACGACGCGGGATCCATCAGCGCTGCGGAGCTCGCCGGAGACGCGATCCAACTTTCGGCCACAATCGAGGGCGGCGGCGCCACGCCGCGCAGGACCCGAGGCGCAGCTACGCCCAGCCCCAGCGCCACCGCCGCCGCGGCCAGTCCCAGACCTGCGTTCCGCCGCGCAGCACGCCGACGCACGACACGCTCGGCCTGGGCGCGAGACGGGACTCCGACGCGTTCGAGCGCGGCGAACTCGAGCTCGGCCCGCAAGGCATGCGCCACGACGTCCTCCGCTCCGAGCAGTCGCGTCGGCTCCGCTTCGAACTCGGCCGCGCCGCTCGAACGCGGGGGCACCTGGCGGCGGCTGTTGCGTCTCACGATTGATCCTCACAAGAACGAACGTACTCGGTGAATTTCTTTCGCGCGTAGTGTAGACGGCGCCAAACCGTGGCCTCGGGGCACGCTGCGACGCTGGCGATCTCGCTGCCGCTCGCTCCTTCCAGCTCGTAGAGCACGAAGACGAGCCGCTCCCCCTCGTTCAACTGGTTCAGAGCGCCTTCGACGAGTTGCTCCGCCCGATCGGAGTCCAGGCTCTTGGAGCTGGCGTAGCTCGGCGGCTCCCACGAGAGCAGGCGCCCCAGGGTGTCGATCACATGGCGGCGCCGCCGAAAGCGCCGCGCTTGGGTGATGCAGAGGCGATAGAGCCAGGTCTTGAACGAACTCTCTCCGCGAAAGCGCCCCAGGTAGCGAAAGACCTCCAGAAAGACTTCTTGGCAGGCGTCGTCCAGCGATTCGCTCGGCACACCCAAGCGCCGCAGAAAGCTGCGGGCCGTCTGGCCGTGGACCGCATAGAGCTGCGTCCAGGCGAAGTCATCACCCTCGACGTATTGGGCGAGGGCAGCATCGGAGAGCGCTGCAACGGAGGTCGCAGAAAGCGGACTCACGGCCATCGCGGAACTTGGAGTCGCTAGGAGCCCCCACCTTCGCGAAAATTCGTCGACCGGCATGCTTTTCTCTTCCCCCGGCCTCTCAGAAGCGGAACTGCAACCCGCCGCCCCAGAGAAACAGGCTGGACGCCGGTGGCAGCACCTCGGTCATGGTGCCGTCCGGAGCATCGAAAACGAACTGCTTGGTGGCTCCAGCGGCCAGGGCGACGAGTCGCGCGCTGGTTTCGACCGACCAGTGAGCCGAGAGCGCGAAGCGCAGGGAGGCCAAACCACCGGCCCCCCAGACGAAGCGAGCCGCGCTCCGCTCTCCCTCCTGCACACCGGTCGCGTGGGCCGTCTCCACCTGGCCTGCCAACGAAGGACCGATGCCGAGCGACCAGCGCCCCGCGCGCGCCCACACCTGCGCGGTCGCGAAGAGCCAGAGTGACTTCGCCGAGGCAACCGGGGCACTGCTCGTGTCCGTGCGCTCGAGCGACGTCCACTGCCCGTCGACGGCGAGGGACCAGCTCGAACCGAGCCAAACCTCGCCGCCCAGCCCCACGAAGCCTGTACCTTCACCACCCAGCCAGCCTCCGCCACCGGCAGCGCGGAGCGCCCAAGGCGACGGCTGCTCCGACGTTGCTTCTGCCGCTGGTGTCGGGGCCACGGGAGCGGCGGCTGCCGCCCCCGGCGGCGGCGCATCGTTGGACGCTGCCAGGCCGCTGGCTGCATTTCCCTCGGCCGCCGCGCGGCCTTCGACTGGCGCACCTTCAACTGGCGCACCTTCGACGGGCCCACTGGATTGGGCCGGCTCGCTCGACGACGTCGACTCGACCGCTCCCAGCTGCTCGAAGTAGCGCTCGAGAATGAGCGCTACGGCTTGCGCGCTCTCTTCACACGCGCCGCGATCGACGGGCAGCTCTCGCACCAGCACGGCGGCCCCCGATTCGTCGTGCAGCTCCAGATGCAGCGCGTCGCCTTCGCCGCGCGCGCCGCGAACCAACCGAAAACGCGCTTCGTACTCCCCGCCAGCCACTTCGCCGACACGCGCTTGCACGGCGCTCCGAACGTCGGCGAGCGTGGGGCACAACGCATCCGGAGTCTCGGTCGCCAGACGCAAGACTCCCAGTAGCCCCACGGTCCACGGTCCTCCGAGCACGTGCTGGCTTAGTTACACAACAGCATCACTCGCCACCAGCATCGACCCACACGATGGCTCGTCAGCGCCCCTGTGATGGAGCTATGACGCGGCGTTTTGCGACTCCGTGAAGTCCCGAGAGAGGGTGAGTGGGTGCGCTGGCATGGATGGAC
>DATIDO010000331.1:0-19222 GCA_035456245.1 Polyangiaceae bacterium | reverse complement strand
TCGCTCCGCTTCGAAGTGACGCAGCGAATCGGCCTCGCCGCCCTCACCGAAAGGACCCGCGATGTGCACCGCGGGCACGCAACCGAGGCGCTGGGCCATGGCCGCGTCGACGTCTCGTTCGGCGGCATCACTGGCCAGCCGTCCCCACAGATCGACCACGGTAGCGTAGGCGCGGAAGCCAATCGCGCCTGGCTCGGCCAACAGCTTGTCCACGTCGGCCCCATGACGCTGCACCAAATCCGTCAGCTGACCGCTCAGCTCGAGCGCCTGCTGCGCCGATACCCACGCCACCATCGGAGCGCGCGGGTCGTCGGACTCACGCGCCGCCATCAGCGCAGCGAAGAAGCCCTCGCCTGCGGCGCGCGGTTTGCCGTGACTCTGATCGTCCAGCGCGCGCACCAGCTGCGCGACCATGCCTTGGGCTTTCAGCTCGTCGAGCCGCTTGCGCGCGCGCGACAGTTCCTTCGGGCTGCCGCCGGGGGTGAGCAGCTCGAGCGTCATCCACTCGGCCACCTCGTCACCGCTCGAGGAGCTCGGGCCGGATTCCCGGAGTTCACGAAAGTGGTCGCTGGGGCTCTTCGCGCCTTGGCAGCCGCTCAGCGTGCCCAGAGCGGTCACGCTGCCGAGTACCAGGGAGAGCGCGGTCAGCGCGGAAAAATAGGGCCGCGCGGTGCGGCGGACAGGCGCGGCGGAGAGGTGGTGAGGCTTGTGCATGGGAGCTCTCAGGGCGCGAGCAACAGTCGGTGGGAGAGGGCTTGGTCCGCTTCGGCGCAGAACTTGCGGAACTCTTGGTAATCGTCGGGACGCACGCGATCGACGGTGAGGGACAGATGGCTCTTCACGGTCACCTTGCGACCCTGCTTCTCGTAGACGACACCGAAGCTGCCGAAGCGCGTGGTGCGCTCGACGTTGGGCGGCGATGCCTCGACCTCGTAACCCGCTGGCAGCTCGACCTCCGTCTCCTCCCGCCGCGTGGAAAAGCCGGTGACGACCACGTCCTGGGTACGGCGCGACAGCGAAGCGAACTGAGGCGTCAGACGCACACCCAACGTGACCGGCACGCTGAGGCGATCACCTTCCTTGCGCCCGAACTGCGGTGCTTTGCCACGGAGCGAGAGCGACACCGGGCTCTCCAGATCGGCCAGATCGTTCGTCTTGATCGCGCCCTCGGGTAGATCGAGCCCCGGGAACTCACGGCCCAGATCCTGAGCCACGCGCTCGCGCAGGGTGGCACGCGCCTCGTAGCGGCTACGCCAGGCCGACGCGGCCTGCCCGCGCGTGTCGTACGACACCTCCAGCTTGGCGCTGCCGTCGGCCTGGAGATCGGCGCTCACCTTGCGGGCGATGATGTCCTGCTCGGGGTTACCGAGTGGCAAGCGCACCTGCTTGGCCTTGCCGTCCAGGACCAGAATGGCGCGAGCGCCCCGATCCATCGTCGGCAACTCGTAGGTGCCGGTGTACTCGGCGGTGCCGTCCAGATAGAGGTCCAGCGAGGGGACATAGGCGATGGCGTGGTCGAACGGCGCCAAGCTCGGCAAATCGGAGCGGAAGTCGCCGCGCATGCCGGTGCGCACGATCACCAAGTTGGCGTCGATGCCCAGCTCGCGCAGCAAGGTGACGATCACGGTCGCCTTGTCTTTGCAGTCGCCCCAGCCGCGCGCGACGGTCTGCACGCAGCGGTGTGGCTTGAAGCCGTAGATGCCGAACTCCAACGCCACGTAGCGGGTGTTCTTGACGACCCAGTTGTAGACGGCCTGGACCTTCTCGACGTCGGTCTTCTTGTCCTTGGTGATCTCGCGCGCCAGCTTCCGCGTCTCGGGATCGACGTCCAGCTGTTCCTTGACCAGACCCCAGTACCAGGCGCCCAGCGCGTCCCAGCTCGGGTAGGTCGAGACATGCACGAAGCCGAGCAGCTCGGCCCAGGGCGGCATGTTCGGCTCGGGCACGATGGCGGCCACGCGCGGCGCGAAGAAGCGATACACGCGCTGATCGGCCGTCTCGGTCACGGTCTGCTCGAGCCCGGGGACGGCGGCGTCCACGTACATCTTGCGACTCTTGGGCGTGACCAGCACGTACTCGGCGTCGCTGACGGGTTCGTCGTTCTGCAGGTAGACGACCTCACCGAAGTAATCGGCGAACTCGTTGCGTGGTGTGACGTCGTCGATGCGGTAGCGCGCCTCCACGACGTCGCCCGGCTCCAGACGGGGGAACTGCACGTAGAAGGTCCGCGCCGAGGTGTACATGGAGACGGAGGGATCGTCGGCCGCGCCCTCCCCGCTCTCGATGGCCTCGTCGATGCGGCCGTCCGCGCGGTAGACCCGCGCTCCCTTCAGCTGCACGATCTGTCGATCCGCCTGGTACTGGAAGGCGTACTGGCGCGACATGGCAGCGGCCGCGTCGGTGAGCGGCTGGAACACGACCTGCCGAAACTGGCTGGAAAGCCCGTTGGGGTAGACGGTGCTGACCGTCAAATCACGCAGCGTGCGGCGGGGCGCGCCATCCGAGGGGGCATGCCGACGCTCCAGGAACTTCTCGGGCGCTTGGGCGTACTTCTCGTCGGCGGGCTGCTCGGGCGGCTCGATGTGATCGAGGTACTCGCGCACCTCGACCTCCTGGGGTCGCAGGCGCAACACCTCCTGCAGCAAGGCCAGCTGTTCCTCACGCTTGCCCGAGCGGCCCTTCAGGTCCGCCAGGCTGCGCAAGACGCCGATGTCCTCGGGCGCGATCCCGCGAGCCTGCTCCAGATCGAGCAGCGCGCGATCGGTCTGGCCCAGCGCTCGATGGGCGCGTGCGCTCGCCTGGTAACCCCAGGGGTTCTGGGGATCCATGGCGACCAAGCGGGACAGGTAGTGGCCGGCCGCCGCGGGGTTCCGCCGATTCAGCGCCAATTCCAGGCGGCTCGTCATCCAAGCGCTGTCGTCGAAGCGTCGCGCCGCGTAGCGCTCCTCGGCCTCGGTCGCCGCCTCGGCGAAGCCGAGCGAGCTGCGCTGCGAGGCCACCATGCTGGCCAGCAGCACCGAGTGCGGGCGCCGCTCGTAGGCGCGCTCGAGCGCCTCGAGTGCGGAGCGGCGCAGGCCAGCGGCGTTGTAGAGTTCGACGCGTCCTTGCAGCGCGACCAGGTGATCGGGCGAGAGCTCGAGCACTCGATCGTAGTAGCCGAAGGCCTCGCGCGGGTTGGGTCCGCTACGCAGGAGCCAGGCTCGCGCCAAGAGCACGTCCACGTCCGCAGCGCCCGCCTTCTCCTCGGCTTGCTCGATGTAGCGCCGCGCCTTGTTTCGATCTTCTGCCAGCGACGCCGCCAGGAGCAGACGGCGTACGGTCGGCTCCTTCTCCACGGCTCGCTCTGCCAGATCGCGCGCCTGATGGGTGGCTTCGTCGTCGCCCGACGTCAGCACCAGGTAGCGGGCTGCCGCCTCCCATTCGGCGGGCTTGCCGCGCTGGGCGGCGGTCAAAAGTCCCTGCACCTGGTCGACCGGTGCAGTCAGCGAGGCGGGATGGCGCGGCAGTGCCGCCTTGCTCTCCATCACCTTCTTCACCACCGGCTCGGCGGCGGCGCTCAGGGCGAGCGAGGCCTGCGCGGTCAGCTTCGGATCGGGGCGACCCTGCTCGTCGGCCAAGCGCACGGCGAAGACGGGCGCCTCGTCCGCTCCGCACACCTTCATGGTCAGACGGTTCTGACCCGGCTGGAGCTGCAGCGTGACCGCGCGACGATCGATGTCGAAGCCACGGTACGCGGTCTCTTCGATGGCTGTCTGGCCGTTGAAGATCAGGCGGTAGGCCCCGGACGCACCCACCCAGGCAGTGATGGTCCGCGCCCGCTCACCGCCGTCGATGAACGTGGTGGCGAAGCCGCAAACGTGGGTCTGGGGTCGGAAGATCGAGCCCAAATCGACCCATCCGTACGGGAAAACCTCGGGCAGCGTGCGCCAACGTACCGGACGCTCCTTGCCGCTGTAGGCACGGCCACCGACGATCGGCGTGGCCGCTTCGCGATCGGGTACTTCGTCACGCGCCAGGCCCGCCTTGCCCTCGTTGTCGAAGGGACCGAGCACCAGCCACTGGTCGACGAAGCCCGCCTCCCGAAACGTACGGCGCGCGGTTGCCAGATCACCGCGACGAATGCGGCCGTAGGCTGCCAGGACGGAAGCGTACACGCGCGTCGGCGCGTCGTGGCGCGTGCTGCTACGTGCGAGCTCGAGCGCCGCCTCGACCTGCCGAGGATCGACGTCTTCCCAGTGGTCCCAGATCTCTCGCAGCCAGAGGCGCGCTTCCAGACCCTTCGCCCGCTCGAAGGCGAGCTGATCGTCGAGCAAATCCTGCTCGGGCGTGACCGCCACGGCGCCACCCGCCGCTGGCCTACCAGCCGCCGGGGGGCCCGCGGACGCGAACGCCGCCGAGGTCAAGAGGACGGCCAGCGCAAGCGCTCCTGTCCGACGTTTTCTACCCCGGTCCACCCACACGTCGCGACGATCTTCCACGTTGGTCCCGGGCTTATAGCTCAATCGCTCAGTTTGCTTACAGGACCGTGCATTTCGCCACCGAACGGCAACACCGCCGAACGACGACAGCAAACAGCACCACCGGAACCCCCGCGCACCTCCCAGACGGACACCTCGGGGTTGCTGGACCACTCACGCTCATATTAAAAGCGAGAGCTGTGTCGCGGGGTGTTGCAGCCCCGAGCACACCAGTTCCCGTCCCTAGCGCCCCCCAGAAGACTTCGAGGAAAGGTTGGGGCCCGGACAGTCGTCGACTCATGTGGGGTGGCGGCTCGAAGGTCGGGGCGAGAAGTAGCGGAGGCAAAAATGGCGAACCCGCAGATGGTGATGTACGAGGAGGAGTTCCATCAGATCCAGGGGGTCGTCGACCGCCTGGTTCGCGAGGCGAACGCCAAAGTCGTCTTCATCATCGACAAGAATGGTCAGCTCATCGCCGCCAGCGGCGAAGTGGAAGAAATCGACACGACCTCGTTGGCATCGCTGACGGCCGGCAACATCGCCGCCACCGGTGGCATCGCCAAGCTGCTACGCGAGAACGAGTTCGCCACGCAGTTCCACGAGGGCGAGAACCAGAACATCCACATCCAGCTGGTCGGCAACCGCGTCATTCTCGTCGTCATTTTCGACGCGAAATCCAGTCTGGGCCTCGTACGCCTGCGGGTACGCAAGGCCACCGACGAGCTCATCAAGATCTTCGAGGCTCTGCTCAACAAGGTCGCTGAGCCGGGTCAGGACTCGCCGTTCGCGGAGATTACGGACGACGACATCGACAGCCTCTTCAACGACTGAGGGCCCCGAGCATATGAGCTTCATCAACTACATGGCTCGGGAGATCAACTGCAAGATCGTCTACTACGGTCCTGGTCTCTGCGGCAAAACCACCAACCTGCAGTACATCTACGAGCGCACGAACCCGGACGCCAAGGGCAAGATGATCAGCCTGGCGACGGAGACGGAGCGCACGTTGTTCTTCGACTTCCTGCCGCTCTCGCTCGGTGAGATCCGCGGGTTCAAGACGCGTTTCCACCTCTACACGGTGCCCGGCCAGGTCTTCTACGACGCCAGCCGCAAGCTGATCCTGAAGGGCGTGGACGGGGTGATCTTCGTCGCCGACAGCCAGTTCGAGCGCCTCGAGGCGAACCAGGAGAGCCTGGACAACCTGCGCGACAACTTGGCCGAGCAAGGTTACGACCTGGCCAAGATCCCGTTCGTCATCCAGTACAACAAGCGCGACCTGCCCAACGTCGTCGAGTTGGACGAACTGCGCTCGACGCTGAACCCCGCCGGTGTGCCGGACTTCGAGGCCAACGCGCGAACGGGTGAGGGCGTGTTCGAGACCCTCAAGGCAGTCAGCAAGCTCGTCATCGCCGAGCTGAAGAAGGGCCAGGGCGGCTGAGTAGCCGCAAGGTGCCGACCGTCGACAGCGCGCCCGAGCGAGCGCGTCGGCGGTCGAGCGCCACGCCCGATGGGGCCACGCCCGATGGGCTGCCGCCGAGCACCGAGGCCGAAGGGCAGCGGAAAAGAGCTGGGCGCGAGCCACGGGCAAAGGACGCGAGCTGGGACGAGCAGCGGCTACACGAGGCGGCTCTCGGTTACTTGGATCGCTACGATGCCCCGCTGGCCAAGCTGCGGCGCGTGCTGATGAGCCGCCTGGAGCGGAGCGGCGGCGCGGAGCTGGTCGACGCGCATCGGGACGATCTGGAACGCGTGTTGGTCAGGCTCGTGGGCAGCGGCCTGGTCGACGACCGCCGTTTCGCCGAAGGCTTCGCCGCGCAAGCGCGACGCCGGGGAGCTTCAACCCGCAAGATCGAGGGCAAGCTGCTGGCGCGCGGCATCGCAAGCGAGAGCATCTCACGGTCGCTCAGCGAAGCAGCGAGTGACGGTCTCGACGAGCTGAGCGCCGCGCGCGAGTACGTGCGCAAGCGCAGGCTGCTCGAACGCGATCTTCGTGATCCCAAGGAGCAGCAGCGAGCCCTGGCCAGCCTGGCGCGCCAAGGCTTCTCTTTCGACGTTGCGCGCCGCGCGCTCGAGCTCGACTGAGTTCTCGGCGGTTTACTTCTTGGCGGCGCTCTGTTCGCGCGCCCGATCCGCGGCGGCGACCTCCGCCTGAATACGCTCGCGGACCCGCGCCATGTCCTTTTCCAGCTTCTTCACCCGTTCGAGCGCCTGGTAGCGAGAGCGCGCGCTCTCGCCATGAGGGGCATCCACGGCGGCCGTGTTGGGCGGCGCTTTGCCGGCGGCCGAAGCAGGAGGTGCGGCTGCAGCCCCCGGCGTCGCTGTACCGGTCGAACCTGCGCCCGTGGGACCGGCTGCGCCCGTGGGGCCGGCCGCGCCCGTGGGACCGGCTGCGCCGGATGCGGCACTTTCGGGGGCCGGAGCCTTGGGATCGATCCCAGCGAGCGTTGCGTACTGTGCCCAGGCTTCCGTCGCACGAGCCGAGTCCCGTTGCCCCTCGCGCACCATCGCAACCAGGAATGCCGCGCGGGCCTGCACCTTCGGATCGCCCTGGCCGTAACGAGCCGCCGCAGCCAAGGCGTCGTCGGCTTGCGTCCATTCCTTGCGAATGATCGCCAGCTCGGCCACGCGCAGGTGACCCGACGGATCGGACGGACCCAGCGTGATGGCGTTCTGGTATTCGCGCAGAGCCTGATCGTAATCGCGCGCCACGAAGGCGTGGTCGCCCCGCGTCAGCGCTTCCCGGGCGGGCGAGATCCCACGCACCCCCGCCGGATCACGACGCGTGGGGGCGCCGGCCACGTCGTGCGCGGGCGCAGCCGACCCTTGCGCGTCGCTCGAGGGACCTGCAGCGGATGAGCCAGTGGTGGGACCTGCAGCGGATGAGCCAGCAGCGGCTGCACCCGGAGCCGATGGCGCAGCCGAGCCGGGAGCCGCGGCTGGCTTCGCATCTTGCGCAGCAGCGATGGCCACACTCGCCAGGACCACACCCGCGCCCAAGCCCCCGCTCAACCAACGTCGCATCCCAGCAATTTACCGTGTTGGCTACGCCGGACCAAGTACTCTCCCACCCATGGCACGGCCGGCTCACGTGAACGGGACCTCGGACCTCCGCGCGGCGTCGCGCGGAGCCGCGCCCGGCTCTGCGTATGGCTCTGCGTACGGGCATGCCTTGGTCCGGCATGCCTTGGTCCGGCGTGCGTTTCTCGGCCGGGTCTCGTTGGGCCGGGTCTCGACCTGCGTGGCCCTACTCGCCGCGGGCCTCTCCTGCAGCCGGGCCGACAACGAACAGGCCGCGCGCAAAGCCGCAGCGAACGAACGAGCGGCGCGCGAACGAACCGAGCCAGACGGACCCGCTTCCGCGCCTGCCGTTGCGCCGACTCCGGCCCCCCCACCACGCCGCTGGGAGGCCCAGGTCGTGCTCATGGCGCAGCCCGACGTCTACTCGCGAGACGCCTCGGAGCGACGCGGCAAGACGGCACCCCCGAGCGGACCGACCGAGCGCCAAGCCACACTCTCGCTCACGTTCGACGGCGACGAGGCCACCGGACAGCTGACAGGCTCCCCGCTCGGTGCGCTGGGGGGTCCAGCCGCGGACCGACCGAAAGAGCTGTCCAGCGCACAAGCACACGGCCGCCGGATGGACGACGGCGAGCTGCGCTTGCGCCTCGAGGGTGATGGGTTGCGTGGCTGGGTGGTCGCGCACTCCGATGGTGAAGGCTGGCGCGGCCAGCTGCAGCTGGGTCGTCCGGACGGTAGCGAGTCTTGGCGAGCCGAGGTTCTCTTGGCCCCCGCGACGCCCCCCTCCCCGCCTCGAGTGCCATGACCGCCAGCCCCCCTCTTCCCGATCTCGCCGCCCTCTACCGAGCCCAGTTGGAGCGCATCGCCCGCGCCACCGAGGGCCAGGGCCGCGCGCCCGACTCGGTACGGCTGATCGCCGTTTCGAAGTACCACCCGGCCGACGCAATCCGCGCGCTCTACGGGCTCGGACAACGAGATTTCGGCGAGAACTACGTGCAGGAGCTGACCCAGAAGGCCGAGCTGCTCGCCGATCTCCCCGACTTGCGCTGGCACCTGATCGGGCACCTCCAGTCCAACAAGGCGAGGGCGATCGCGCCTTGGATCCATTGCGTGCAGACGGTCGCCAGCGCCAAGCTCGCGCTCGAGCTGGGTCGCCGCGCGCGCGAGCGCCGACCCGAAACGCTCGGACCGCTCGAGGTGCTGCTCGAAGTGAACGTCGGCCGGGAGCCGCAGAAAGCCGGCCTCCTCCCCGAGGAGCTGGGCGCCGTGCTGGAGGCGGTCGACTCGGAGCCTCGTCTCGCCCTGCGCGGGCTCATGGCCATCCCGCCCATCGCCGAGGATCCCGAGGGATCCCGGCCCGCCTTCGCCGAGCTTGCCTCGCTACGCGAGCGCTGGGGCGGCGCCGCTCGCTTGCCCGAGCTGAGCATGGGCATGAGCCACGATGTCGAGGTGGCGATCGCCGAGGGCGCAACGATGGTGAGGGTCGGTACCGCGCTGTTCGGCGAACGGCCCCGCTGACGGGCACGTATGTCGGCTGCGCACGGCGCTGGCCCCAATCGCTCGACGCTGGCCCAATCGCTCGACGCTGGCTCGGCGTTGCGTTCACCAAGCCTCGGCATCACAGTCCGGTCGTGCGCAAGCAGGCTGCCCCACCGAGTGGACCCACGCTGCTCGAGCGGTCGTCGCAGATGGCGGGTGCTTCCGCGTCGACGCGCGCGCCCCTGGCCGAGCGCATGCGTCCCGAGTCGCTCGACGAGGTGGTCGGGCAGAAGAAGCTGGTGGGGCCCGGCAGCATGCTGCGCCGCGCCATCGAGGGCGACCGCCTGCCGAGCCTCGTGCTCTGGGGACCTCCGGGCGTCGGCAAGACGACGCTGGCCCGCGTCATCGCCCGCGTGACCCGGCGTCACTTCGTCTCTTTCTCGGCCGTACTCGGCGGGGTGCCCGAGCTACGCACCATCCTCAAGCAAGCCGATGAAGATCGGCGCTTTCGGGGCCAAGCCACCATCCTGTTCGTCGACGAGATCCACCGCTTCAACAAGGCACAACAGGACGCGTTCCTCCCCCACGTCGAGAGCGGCACGATCACGCTGGTCGGCGCCACGACCGAAAACCCCTCGTTCGCCGTGAACGCCGCCGTGCTCAGCCGAGCCAAGGTGCTGCGCCTGGAGAGCCTGAGCGACGAGGATTTGCTGGATTTGCTCGAACGCGCTCTCGGTGACGTTCGCCGGGGTCTGGGTGATCTCGGGCTGACCGCTGCCCCCGAAGCGCTGCGCGCGCTCGCGCGGGCCGCGCGGGGCGATGCTCGGCGGGCGCTCGGTCTGCTGGAGACGGCCGCGCTGGTGCTCGAGCGTCGAGGCGACGCCAGCCCTCACCTCACCTTCGAAGACCTGGAGGGTCTGCTCGACGACTCCACGCTGCTCTACGACAAGAGCGGTGAGGAGCACTACAACCTGTCCAGCGCGCTCATCAAGAGCTTGCGCGGCAGCGATCCGGACGCAGCCATCTACTACTTGATGCGCATGCTCGAAGCGGGCGACGATCCGCTCTTTCTACTGCGACGCCTGATCATCTTCGCCAGTGAGGACGTCGGCAACGCCGATCCCCGCGCGCTGCAGGTCGCGGTGGCAGCCGACGATGCCTTCCGACGCATCGGCTTGCCCGAAGGGCTCTACCCGCTGTCCCACGCCTGCCTGTACTTGGCCAGCTGTCCCAAGTCGGGCGCGGTGGGACCCGCCTTCCAGCGAGCACGCGAGGCCATCGCGCAGCACGGCGCGCTTCCGGTCCCCAAGAAGCTGCGCAACGCCCCGACTGGCTTGATGCGCGACGAGGGCTACGGGGCTGGATACCGCTACGCCCACGATTTCGCAGAGGGCTTCGCGCCCGGCGAGACGTACCTACCCGACGCGCTGCTCGGCGAACGCTTCTACGAGCCGACTGAACATGGCCTGGAGAAGGCCATCGCCGAGCGTCTCGAGCGCATCCGCCGCGCTCGCGAACAGCGCTGAGTAGGACTCAACAGGGCGGGCTCAGACCTCGCGCTCGACCGCGCCGATGAAGGGCAAGTTGCGGTGGCGCTGAGCCCAATCGAGTCCGTAACCCACCACGAACTCGCGACCGATCTGAAAGCCGACATAGTCGGGCTGAACGGGCGATTTGCCGGCAGGCTTCTCGAGCAGGGCGCACACCTTGAGCGCTGCAGGGCGGCGCGCCGCCAAGATCTGAAGCAAGTAGGCGAGGGTCAGCCCGGTATCGACGATGTCCTCGACCAGCACCACGCGGTGCCCTTCGATGGGGCGCGTGAGATCGTGGGTGATCTGGACCACGCCGCTCGACTGCATGCCATCGCCGTAGCTGGCCACGCCGAGGAACTCGAGGTTGACCGGCCCCTCGATGGCGCGGGCCAGATCGGCGCTGAAGATGAAGCTGCCCTTCAGCACGCAGAGGATCGTGATCTCATCGGGCCCCAGATCGGCGCGGATGGCGGCGCCCAACTGACGCACGCGTTCGGCAATCTGTTCGGCCGAGATCAACGGCCGGATGACGGCATTGTCGGCCGGATGGCGGATTCCCATGGCGCTCAAGATGCACCGACTTCTGTTTCAGCAACAAGCGGATCCGACCGTTTGGAACGCCCGGCTGCCTTTCTGTCGCACCTCGAACCACAGGCTCCGCGGCTCGACCCTGCTCAGTGCAGCGCGCCATCGGCCGGCGCATCGATGGAGCCGAACGCGCTCACCCAGCTGGTCGAGCCGTCGGTATGCCAAGAGATGGAACCGAGCCGATCCGTGCGCAGCGCCGCGATGTGCCTCTCTCGAAGCCGATCCAGCGTGATCTGCCGCGGATGGTCGAAGCGATTGCGCACGCCACTGGAAATGGCCGCCCAGCGTGGAGCCACCCGAGCGAGGAGTGCCTCACAAGACGAGGTATGGCTGCCGTGGTGGGGAACCTTGAGCCAATCGGCACCGAGCGGCCGGCCGCTCTCCAGTACGCGCTGCTCGCCCAGCGCCTCGATGTCACCGGTGAGGAGCGCAGCCTCGTTCCCCCAGGCCACGCGTAGCACCAGCGACTCGTCGTTCAGGCCTCCGCCGGAAGGCCCCGGACAAGGTGCCACCACGTCCACCCGGACGGGGCCCCAGTTCCGAGGAGCGTCGCAGAGTTCCCTCGGGCCTCGCACGACACCACCCCGTTCGCGCACCAGGCGCACGAGCTCACCATAGGGCCCGCGCTCGGCGGCCGCGCCCGCTGGATGCCACAGCTCGGCGATGCGCGTGGTGCGCGCCAGACTCAGCAAGCCCAGCAGGTGATCGGGATGGGCGTGGCTGAGCACCACCAAGTCCACGCTGTCGCGCCCGAGTCGTCGCAACCACGGCGTGAGCACGCGTTCTCCGGGATCGGGAACCCCACCCGGGAATCCGCCGCCATCGACCAAAGCCAAAGCGCCGCCAGGAAACTCAATCGAAAGAGCATCTCCCTGCCCCACGTCGTGTGCGGTCACGACGAGTTCGGGCGTGGGATCGGGCGAACGCGTGAGCTGCACGACCGGACAGGCCACGAGCGCCAGGGCCAACGTCGCACCCTCCGCGCGAGCCAAGCGCCGCGTGCGCCGGCCCACACACCAACACACGCCCAGGACGCTCCACGTGAGCAGCACCACGTCGACCGCCGCCGGCAAGGGTACGTCGAAGCGCGCCACCTCGACCGACGCGCTCCACAGCGCCACGGCGCGCACGGCGTAGAGCGCTCCACCACCCACCAGCGCCAGACCTCGCTCGACGGGTGGGCACCAAGCCGCGCAGGCGTGCAGCAGACAGGCAGGCAAGGCCGCCAGCTCACCGAAGGGCCCCGCGATCACGTTGGCGCCCAGCGCGATCCAGGTCATTTGCCCATCCAAGAGGGCCAGGAGCGGAGCGCAACACAGGCTCGACGCCAACGTGGCGACCAAGCTTTCGCGCAGCTTGCCGAGTGGTCCGTGGGCAAAGATGCCGCGCTCGGTGAGACGCGAGAGCGGCTGCCCCAACCCAATCAAGCCTGCGGTCGCCAGGCCCGACAGCAAGAACGACAGATCCGCACCCACCAGCGGATCGATCGCGGCACCCACGCACAACGAAGATCCGAGCGCGCCGGCGCCGCCCAACTTTCGCCCGCAGCAGCGACTGCCCAGCATGGCCGCCAGCATGTAGGCCGCTCGCCAAGCAGATCCACTGCCACCGGCGAAGTCGGCATACAGGAGCGCCATGGCAACCCCCCAGGCCGCCGAGACGCGCGCGACGTCGTAGCGGCGCGCCAAGAAACCCACGCGCACGAGTAGCGCGCGCAGCCCCTGCACGAGCGCGAGCACGGCTATCACCAGGTGCGTCCCACTCACCGCCAAGAGGTGCATCAGGCCGCTCTGTGAGAACGCCAGAGCGTCGTCCTCGGGGAGATCGCTCTCACCCAGCACCAACGCACGACCGAGCGGTGCGACCAGCCGCGGGTACGTCGCTTCGATGCGGGCTCGCACCCGCGCGCGCAGGCGATCGATCTTCGCCGTCCAACCCGACGACCGCTCGAGCACCTCGACATCCAAGGCCGCTCCGCTGAGCAAGGCGCGCCGGCGGGCGGCAGAAGGCGTCGGATCCGGCAAGCCTGCGTTGCGAAAGAGCTGCACCGGCGCCAAGCCGGCCACCACACGCACCTCGTCGCCCCGCGCCAGGTCCTCGGGACCACCGTGCAGCGCCAGCCACCACACCCCCGACAGATCGCCCCGCTCGCAATGGAGCAGAAAGCTCTGCCCCAGCCAGCTCACGCTGCGCTCGTCGCCACTGCCTGCGCTCGGCCCGGGTGCTGCGGGCGCACTCGGATTGGCTCCGGCCAGCGGCGCGCGCGTCTGGACCGTGGGGGAAGTCCGCACGGTCACGTCCGCCGTGCAGCGTTGCGGCACGCCCAGCCGAGCGATCGCCACGCTCCGCGCCGCCTCGTAGCCGGCCAGCGCGTCACCCGCTCGCGCCATCGCAAACCAGAAGACCAGCAGTGCAGCGGCGCAGAGCAAGCGACGACCGTGACTGGGAGCCCACACCACCCCGAGCCCTGCCCAAGCCAACGCCACCAGCCCGCCCTCCCACGGCGCGCCGACGGCCGCGCTGCCGACGACCCCGATCCCTCCCCACACCACCCAGGGGCACGCCAACAGCGGCACCCCCCGATCCGAGCCCTCCACGGCCAGCATGGGCGGGGCTGCTGCATCGGCCGCGCCAAGCTGGCCGCCGCTCCAATCGGCTTCACCGCACGCCACGCCCCGGCGCCGCCGCCTGGCGCGCCCCTGGCCGCCAGGTTACGAGGTCCCGCAGTGACGTTCGACAAGCCCCGCCGCGAAAAGAAACGCGCCGATCAACTCCTGGTCGATCGGGGCTTGGCCACGTCGCGCGCCAGTGCCCAGGCGCTGATCCTGGCCGGTGAGGTGTTCGTGGACGATCTGCGCGTCGACAAGGCCGGGACCTCGCTCCCCGTCGACGCGCCGCTGCGCGTGCGTGACCGCAACAAGTACGTCTCGCGGGGCGGTCTCAAGTTGGAGGGCGCGCTCGAAGATCTCGCTGTCGCCGTGGGCGACATCGAAGCTGCCGACATCGGCGCTTCGACGGGCGGATTCACCGATTGTCTGTTGGCCCATGGCGCGCGCCGCGTGCACGCCGTCGACGTGGGGCACGGTCAATTGGCTGCCAAATTGCGCAGCGATCCACGTGTGGTCGTCTTGGAGCGCACCAATGCGCGCACGCTCACGCCCGATCAGTTGGGTGGCCCCGTCGATCTGGTCGTGGTCGACGCTTCGTTCATCAGCCTGGAAAAGCTCTTGCCGGCGCTGTTCGGGATCACGCGACCGGGAGGCCGCTTGTTGGCGTTGATCAAGCCGCAGTTCGAGGTCGGTCGGGAAGAGGCGACACGCGGCGCGGGCGTCGTGCGCGACGAGCTCGTGCGGACACGCGCCGTGGACAAGGTGTTGGCCGAGGTGGACGCCGCCGGCTACACGCGCCTCGGCGACGTGCGCTGTCGCGTGGCTGGACCCAAGGGCAACGTCGAGCACTTCGTGCTGGCGAGGCGGCCCGAGCCGTGACGAGCGCACGCTCTGCCCTGGAGCTGGACTGCAGCGGCTGGAGCGACTGGCTGCGAGCACGGGGCGAGAGCCCGGCCCACGCTGGCGCGCTGTTCGCGCGCTTCCAGAGAGGTCGCCCGAGTACCCAGCCGCTCCCCGAACGAGTCTGGGCGGCAGCCTCGGAGCTGCGCGAACCCGCGCTCCGGGTGGTCGACGAGACGCCGAGCGCAGAGAGCAGCGCGCAGAAGTTCTTGCTGGAGCTGGGCGACGGCCAGTCGATCGAGACGGTGCTGATGGAGTACCCGGGCCGCGCCACCGTGTGCGTGAGCACCCAGGCGGGCTGCGCCATGGGCTGCACGTTCTGCGCGACGGCGCAGATGGGCTTCGCCCGGCAGCTGCGCGTGGGCGAGATCGTGGCGCAGGTCGCCTTCGTTCGCGACCTGGTGGCTGCGCGTGGTGAGCGTCTGCGCAACCTGGTGACCATGGGGATGGGCGAGCCGCTCGCCAACTACGAAGCGGTCATCGGAGCCCTCGATTTGCTGTGCGACAATCGCGGCCTCGGACTGGCGCCGCGCCACGTGACGCTGAACACGGTGGGCGTCGTCCCGGGTATCGTGCGCCTGGCGGACGAACGGCGGCCCTATCACTTGGGTGTCAGCCTGCATGGAGCGAGCGACGAAGCGCGGAGCCGGGTGGTGCCGGTCGGGAAGCGCTGGCCCCTCCGCGAGCTGCTGGACAGCTGCCGCTACTGGTCGGAGCGAACGGGGCGGCACGTGTTCTTCGCCTGGACCCTCATCGAGGGAGTCAACGATGGCGCGGAGGATGCGCGAGCACTGGTCGAGCTGCTGCGCGGAGTCCCCGCGCACGTCAACTTGATCCGTCTCAACCCGACGGCTGGCTACGACGGGCGCGAGCCGAGCGAACACGCAGCACGGACCTTCCAAGAGACCGTGCGGGCTGCCGGCCTCCCCTGCACCATCCGCCGCAAGAAGGGCGTGGATGTGGCGGCCGGCTGCGGCCAGTTGCGCACGACGCGCTTGGCCCGACGGGACCGGCCAGCCCGTCAGCCCGCCACACCCAGCGAACGCGCCGCCGCCGGATCATCCGTCGCGAAGACGAGCGCGAAGAGCACGTAGGCGCCCCACAGCGCCCCCAGGTGATAGAGCATCACCGCGCCACCAGCGGTCTGGAAGATCCAGCTGGTGAGGGGTGGACCGAGCAACATGCCACTCGCGTAGCAGACGTTGTAGATGGAGTTGGCGTGACTGAGCTGTCGAGGCGGCGTCACCACTCCGATCAGCGCCAGCGCCACCGGCGACATGGACGCGAACGTGGCTCCGGCGCCGAACACCGCCGCGCACATCCAGTAGTACGAGTCGAGAAAGACGAAGCCGAGCACACACGCCGTGCCGACCGCGCAAAGCGTCGTGACGACCCGCAAGTGGCCCAGCCGATCCGCCACGCGACCCACCAGATTCGACGCGAGCAACATGCCCAGGCAGAAAATGCCCGGCAAGACGATGGTGTCGTCTCGGGCAATGCCCTTGCTCTCGATCAAGTAGAGCGGCAGGAAGAGCACCACCGAGGCCTGGAAGTAGCCGTACGAGAAGGCGGCCAGACACGAGGTCTTGATGCGCCAGAACAACGGAGCCCAGCTGGGCTTCTCTCCGGCTCCTTCGACTTCGGCGCCCGAATCGTCGACGGCGGGACTTTCCTCCGGGTGCGGCGCGGTCCCTTCTCCCGCCGAGTCCGAGGGCACGAGCGCGACGACGTAGAGCATGGCCGCGAGCGCCACCAACCCGGCCACCACGAACGAATGGCTTGCCGACAAATAGGGGCTGGTCAGCCGCGCCAGAACCGGGCCCGCCACGTAGCCGCAGGCGAGCCAGATGGCGTACAGCGAGGTGAGCTGCGCCTTGTGTTCGGCGTCGCTACGCGACAGCAGGATCGTCTCGGATGCGACCCACACGCCCACCGAGAACACACCGTCCAGGAAGCGCACACCGGCAATGCCGCCGAAGCCCGGGACGAACGGGAACAGACCCACGCAGACCGCGTAGCCGGCCAGCATGATCGACAGCGTGCGCTTGCCGCCCCAGCGCCGGATCAGCCCGCCCACCGGCAGCGCGAAGGCCACCAGACCGGAAGCGAAGAACAGCGCCAGCAGGCCGATGTCGCGCTTCGTGTAGCCCTGCGCGTCGAGATAGAGCGGCGTCAGCGCGATCGAAATCCCGCAGGCCAAGCCGAAAGCGAAGGTCGCCCGGTAGAGGTGTCGAAGGCGTTGGTAGGCGGCGAGCACGCCCGCATCCTACAGGCAGGTCGGGACGGCACCACCACCCGAGCGCGGCGCGGCCGAGCCCCTCAGACGGCCAGGACCCACAGATCGTAGAGCGCGTGGGTCCACACCGCCGGAGCCAACCCCCTCAGCTGGTAGATGACGATGAACACCAGCCCGCACAGCGCGCGGAACGAGAAGGTCGTCAGCTCGAACGGCTCCCCCATGTCTCCCACGTGGTGCCAAGCGCTGAAAGCCACGGCTGCGACCAGCGCCCAGGCGATGCGATAGGTGATTCGGCGCACGGCGCTCTGCACGTTGAACAGAAACAGCAACAGCGCCACGCCAGCGCCGTAGATACCGACGCGGAAGACTACTTCCTCGTAGAAGCCGGCGCCCAGCGACATGATCGCACCCGAGACGCGCGCGCCGAGCGCCAAGGACTGGCCCGCGACCTCGACCGACGAAGACAGCGCCGGGGCCGCCTTCATCAGGCCGAATACACCCGGATCGGCGGCAACCGCGCTCAACAGCTCGGCGACCGCGTACCCAGCGAGCAGTCGCATGGCCACCGCGTAGAAGATGCCCTCGGTGCCCATCCAGGCGAAGCGATCCCAGCGCAGGTGCTTGCCCCGGCCCAGCATGAACAGCGGGGTCACGTAGGCAGCGCCGATGGCCAGCGTCAGGAGCAGGTAGAGCGCCATCGATTGGTTGGCGAGCTGGTGCAGCTTCTGGGTGACCAGATCGGCGGCGTTGCGCACCGGCAGGAAGATGACGCCCAAGTGGTAGCCCACGAAGATGGGCAGGGTCAGGGCGAGATCGGTGAGGGGGCCCGAGCGTTCGCTGGGCTCCTCGGTGGCGGCTCGGACGACCATCCCGCACTACCTGCCAGAAGGGCTCCCTCCTGGCCCAATTTCCGGGGCCGACGCGTGGGCCGAGGCCGGCTCTTCAGCTCGGACGCAGGTGGTAGACGAACCACAGGATCACGCCGACCCAGAGCAGGACGATGCCGACCATGGGGCCATCGCTCAGCATCTCCTGCGTCGGGCTCTCGACGTGCGGACGACTGCGCACCAGGGTGAGGAAGCGAGCGACACCGAGAGCCACGAGGATGGTGGTCGGCCACAGCTGGTCCACCTGGAAGAATGCCCGCGTCTGCGGATCCAGCGTGTAGACGAGGTAGACGCCCAGCGTGGCCAGGCCCGTCGAAGCCAGCGCGCGATCGAGACCACGTTGGCTGTAGCCCTCGAGCGCCGCGCGGGTGGCGCGCGCTCGGCCACGCGCCGCCGTCAGCTCGTGCCTGCGCTTGCCGAAGCCGAGGAACAGCGCGAGCAGCGCCGTCGTGGCGAGCAAATACCAGGAGACCGAGACACGCGTGGCAAAGCCACCGCCCACGACGCGCAGCACGAAGCCGAGCGCGATCATGGCGACGTCCACGTACGCCACGTGCTTCAGCCGCTTCGTGTAAGCGATGTTCTGGGCAAAATAGAGGCCCGCCACCAGGTCGAACCAGGGTGAAACGAACCAGCCGGCCACCAGCGAGACGACGACCAGCGAGATGGCCAAGACGCGCGCCGCAGCCTCGCTCACTCGACCCGAGGCGATGGGGCGGAAACGCTTGACCGGATGGAGGCGGTCCTGCTCGACGTCCGCCAGATCGTTCATCGTGTAGACGGCGCCAGCGAGCAGACAGAACACCAGGAACGCTGCGCCGGCGTTGGTGAGCAGCTGGACGTCGAAGATCGACTTGGCGAAGACGACGGGCGCCAGCACGAACACGTTCTTCACCCACTGGTGCGGACGAATCGTGCGAATGAGGCCGGTCAGCCGCCAGGCCAGCGACCCCTCGCGCGCGAGGTCGGGCGGAGGCGCGTAGCTCGTGTCGGTGCCCTCCTCGCTCTCGGGGGCCCCGTCCGCGTCCAGCGGAACGGCAGGCGCTCGCAGCGCCTCCGGAGATGGCGCGTCGGCGGTGGACGCTGCGTCGACGGCAGACCCTGCGTCTACAGCAGGCACTGCGCCGGGTTTTCCGCTCGAGACCGAAGAGCCCATGGGTCGGCGAACCCTAACCCGCTCCGACGAAAAGACAATCGAGTCCCGACGCCATACAGGCAGCGACAGCGGAACGACGGGCACCCGTGCCCCCTACCGAGTCGACTGCGGATGCTCGACTCCGTCACGCTGGCCCAGCCCTCCCCGCCCGCCGAGCGGAGCCGAAAGGCCCGCGACCCTCGCCCATTTTCGCGTTGTGCCCTAGAGCTGCCGGCGTGAGCCCATCCGAGCACGCCCGCGATCGTCACGCCGACCTCGTGCAGACCCTGCGTGAGCACGACTATCGCTACTACGTGCTCGACACGCCCGCGATCGACGACCGCTCCTACGACGCCCTCTACGCCGAGCTGCGCCGTC
>DATIDO010000330.1:0-3144 GCA_035456245.1 Polyangiaceae bacterium | reverse complement strand
AGCGGGTCGGGGGGAGAGGCAGGCGAACGCGGAACAAAGCGCCGCCTTCCGGCGCCGTCTGGCAGTCGATCTGGCCGCCGTGTTCGCGCACGATTTCCGCACAAATCGCCAGCCCCAGACCGGTTCCACCCGGCTTGTTGGTGACGAAGGGTTCGAACACGGCCAGATCGGGGGCGACCCCCGGGCCGGTGTCCTGGAACTCGATCCAGCACTCGTCGGCCAGCACCCGACAGCGCAAAATCAGCGTGCCGCCATCCGGCATCGCCTCGACGGCGTTGATGCCGAGGTTGAGGAGCACCTGACGGAGTTTGTCGGGATCGATCAGCAGTTCGACCCCGGCATCGTCGAACTCGCGCAGCCAAGTCACCCGCGGGCCCAGCGGCGCCACGCTGCCGATGGCGGCCTCGAGCAAGCTGGCGATGCGGACGCGCTGACGGCTCAGGCGTTTGCGCGTGGAGAGGGCGCGAAATTCCTGCACCAGACGGTTCAATCGCTGGATTTCCTCGAGGCAGGCGTCGACCTTTTCGATTGCGCTCTCGGCCGGATCGGCGCGCATCACGCGGCGGCGCAAGGTCTCCAGCTGGAGTGACATGTTGTTGAGCGGGTTGCCGATCTCGTGAACCAGCATGGAAGCCGTGGTTCCCACCGTGGCCATGCGCTCCCGCTCGCGCAGCTCGCTCTGCAATCGCACCTTGTCGCTCACGTCGCGGATGAAGGCGCCGTAGCGCGGGCCATCGTCTCCGTCGTCGGCCAGCTCGGTCACCGAGAGTTCGATGGGGAATTCCTGCCCGTTCTTGCGGCGGGCCACCACGTCGCGCGTGCGACCGATGGCGCGTCGCTCACCGGTGCGCTGATAGTGCTCGACGTAGCCTTGGTGCTGGGACGCGTAGGGCTCGGCCATCAGCAGACGGACGTCCTGATTCTCCAGCTCGGGGCTGTCGTAGCCGAAGATGCGATAGGCGGCCGGATTGGCGAGGAGGATGTACCCACGCGTGTCGATGAAGATCACCGCGTCTTGGCTCGTATCGACGAGCTGGCGCAGACGTCCGTCTTCCTCGGGGTGCTGGCTCACCGGAGCGAGGATAGCCGAGGTCATTTGTCGGTAGCCACGACGCAGAATTTGCGTCAAACCAAGCGCATGGAGCCTGAAATTCCCGCAGGCACGACTCGTGCAGGAGATGCGCCGATGGCTCGAGGTCGAATTCTGATTGTGGACGATGAGGCCTCAGCTCGTTCTGCCTTGGCTGAAATTCTCACCGACGAAGGTTACAAGGTAAAAACCGCCGCCGACGGCTTTCGAGCGTTGGGCGCTGCGACCGAGTTCGAGCCCGACATCGTCCTGACCGATCTGAAGATGCCAGGCATGTCCGGCATCGAGCTGCTGCGTCGTCTGCGTGAGCAGGGCAACCCGGCCCAGGTCGTGGTCATGACGGCTTTCGGTGAAGTCGAGAGCGCCGTGGCCGCCATCCGCGCGGGCGCCACCGACTACCTGACGAAGCCGCTCAACAGCGACGCCTTGCTCATCGTTCTGGGCCGCAGCCTCGATTCGGCCGAGCTGCGGCGCGAGACCGTGCGGCTGCGCGAGAAGCTGAACGAACGCTACAGCTTCTCGGAGATCGTCGGGCAGTCGCAGGAGATGCAGGCCGTCTTCAAGATCGTGCGCCAGATCGCGCCCAGCCGCGCCACCGTGCTGTTGGGCGGGGAGTCCGGCACGGGCAAGGAAAAGATCGCCGCCTCGATCCACCACAATTCGCCGCGCGCCTCCGGTCCGTTCGTGCGCCTGCATTGCGCGGCCCTGGCCGAGTCGCTCCTGGAGAGTGAGCTGTTCGGGCACGAGCGGGGAGCCTTCACGGGCGCCGATCGGCGCCGCGAAGGACGCTTCGAGCAGGCGGATGGGGGCACCCTGTTCCTCGACGAAGTGGGCGAGATCTCACCCGCCGTGCAGGTGAAATTGCTGCGCGTCCTGCAAGAGCACGAGTTCGAGCGGGTCGGTGGCAACCAGACCATTCGCGTCGACGTTCGCCTGATTGCCGCGACCAACCGCGACCTGAAGAAAATGGTAGCCGCGGGCAAATTCCGCGAGGACCTCTACTACCGGCTCAACGTCATCCACCTGGACCTGCCGCCGCTGCGTGCGCGCTCGAGCGACATCCCCGCGCTGGCGCTGCACTTCTTGGCACGCGCTGCGCGCGAGAACGGCAAGACGCTGGAGACGATCGACGACGACGCACTGCTCGCCCTCCGCTCCTACGCCTGGCCGGGCAACGTGCGCGAGCTGGAGAACGTCATCGAGCGGGCCACGGTGCTCGAGGAGGGGCCACGACTGTCGCTGCGCAGCCTCCCACCGGAAATTTCCTCCCCCGACCAGTCGAACCGCATGGGGCCTCAGATCCCCGGCTCGACGCTGGAGCAGATCGAACGCTACGCCATCATGGAGACGCTGGCCGCGGTGGGTGGTTCGACGACCAAAGCAGCCGAAGCGCTCGGCATCAGCGTGCGCACCATTCAGTACCGCCTCCAGCAGTACGGGGCCGCGCCGAAATCGGGGAGCCCGGTTCTGAGGGACTGACTCGGTTCGTCTCGCAACGAGAGCGGGTTGCGATTCGGGCCGCGGACGTGTGTCCGAAATCTCGGCAAGCCTTGCGCTGGGCCCGCAAGCGCTGCGCGTTTTCGTAGTCGGACGAGGTCGATTCGAGGAAGCTGGAACAGGCGCGAGCCGATCCAGTATGGCAGGCTTGGAAGCATGGCTGAAACATCACGTGTTGGCTCGCTCGTTGCACGAGAGTTCGGCATGAACGTCCACCGTGTCACCGAACGGAAGGAGGAGTTTCATGCGCTGTCCCTCCTCCTGCAGCATCGCGAACTGATCGCCTGGCTCGACGGGCTGGAGTTCGAGATGGAATGCATCCGTCGGGCCGGAGGCGAGCCGACGCTGGCGCGCCGCGCTCACACGCGGCTCTTGGCGCGCCTCGGGGCGTTCACGACTCACTTGGCTCAGCACTTCGAGCGGGAGTCGCGCTCCACGCTTCAGGTCTTCGCAGAACACCCGGATGGAGCGACTCGGGCGCGTGTCCTGTCGCTCGACGCCGAGCATCCCATGCTGCTCGCGGCCTTTCGGGATTGCCACGACAAGCTGGACACGGG
>DATIDO010000329.1:0-3812 GCA_035456245.1 Polyangiaceae bacterium | reverse complement strand
TCTGGTGGTCGACGCGCAACCTGGGTGCGCTCGATCGGGAGCAGCTGACGGCTCTGCTCGAGGGTCTCGACGGGGCGGTGCTCTGGCTGTTCGTGCCCTTCCTGCTGGGGTTGGTGCTCGAGACGTGGGGCTGGCAGCAGGCCATCGGCGAGTGCGCGCCGCGGCCGCGCTTCGGGCCGCTCTGGTCGGTGCGCTTCACCACCGAAGCCATCGGCCAAACCCTCCCCGGCGGTGCGTTGCTGGGAGAGTCGCTCAAGCCAGCGCTGCTGGCTCGTCTCGCCGGTATGCCTCTGGGCCTCGGCGTGGCAGCGACGCTCCACCGCAAGTACCTGCGTCTGCTGGCTCACGGGCTGTACGTGGGCGCGGCGGCCGCACTCGGTGCAGCAGCGCTCTTGGCGCAGCCGGGCGGAGCGCTCTGGCTCGGCGCACTGGTGGCCATGTCGCTCGTGCTTTGGGCGCTGGCGTTGGGGTCAGCGGCGTTCTTTCGTCGCGGACGCCTGGCGGTGCGGCTTTTTGCCTGGGCCCGGCGTCTGCCTTGGGCCGTCGGTCGCGCCTTTGCCCGAAAGCACCGCGGGCGCTTTCTCCAGGTCGACGGCGCGACGCGAGAGTTCTTCCGGCTCGACGCGTCGCGCACTGCCTGGCCCGTACTGCTGTGTGGCGCGGCCTGGTTGTCGGAGGCGGTGGAGAGCTGGCTGGTGCTGCGCTTGCTCGGCGTGGAGGTGCCCTTCGGGCTGATCATCGCCGGTGACGTGGTCGTTCAGCTGATGCGACAGCTGGCCGTGTTCGTCCCAGCCGGCCTCGGTGTGCAGGACGCGGGCTACCTCGCGCTGCTGTCGTTCTCGGGTGTACCCGACGCCGTGACCATCGGAGTGGCCTTCGTGCTGCTCAAACGCCTTCGCGAGCTGACGACGAGCGTCTTGGGCCTCGGTTGGGGAGCGGCAGCCACCGCGCTCGACGCCGAATCCACCAAGCGGTCGACAAAAGAGAGAAGCCCCGGCGCGCGGTGCGCCGAGGCTCCCTTTTGGCTGCCTTGGGGCAGCTGGGCTCGGATCAGGGAGCCAGGGGGACGAGGTCCACGGTGAGCGTGTTGCCCGTGAAGTCCCACAGGTCGTAGATGGCCTGATCGCCCACGGCCTGGATCTGGATGTTGGCGAAGCCGCCGTACGTGACGGAGAGGATGGGGTCATCCGTGTCACGGGTCTCGAAGTTACCGGCGACGTTGGCCCAGGACAGAGTGATGGTGTTGCCATCGATCTCGAAGCCCGTGCCGTTCTCCTGCGTGCTGTCGTCGTCCGTGGTGGTCGTGGCCAGAGCGTTGACGTTCAGGTCGGCGTCCTCGTCGGGGGAGAAGATCGAGAAGTTGTCGTCGATCGTCTCGAGCACGTACGCCTCGGACTGCGAGGGCGCGATGCGGATCGGGCGGTTGAACACCAGACGCAGCGTGCCGTCCTCGTTCGGCTCTCCGCCGTCGAGCGACGAGGAGACCAGCTGGAGAGCCGAGTCTTCGAGCTCGGGGAGCACGACGGACTGGCTGCCGGTGATGCCAGCGGTGAAGATGAAGTTGTCGTACTGGTGACCGTCGACGCTGTAGACGGTGGCCGTGTAGGTCACGCCGTACACCAGATCGCCCGCGCCGATCTCCAGCACGCCGTCCTCGACGTCCTTGATGACGGTGGCGCTGCGCGCGTCGTCATCGTTCTGCCAGAGCTGACCGTTGACCGAGGCGCCGATGGTGCCGGCCAGGCTCAGCTCGGACTCGCCGTCGCCGTTGAAGGGCGAGATGCGGACCTTGCCGGTGGGGCGGGGCTGAGCGTCGTTCTCCGAGAACAGCTCCAGGGTCACGCCCGGGGACTCCAGGCCGGACGGGAACAGGTAGGCCTCGTAGATCTCGGTGCTCTGACGCTCGACGCCACCGGGCAGGCCGAAGCGCTGCTCGTTGTGCGAGTTGAACGTGCGGTAGCCCTCGGCCTCGATCGAGATGCTGAAGTCGCTCTGCGGCTTGAGCGGACCGACGTGGTAGCGGCCGTTTGCGTCGACCGTGGCCTCGAGGCTGGTCGCGCCGTCGGCGGCGCCACCGGCGCCCTCACCGGGAACCACGACGCCGTCGTAGGTCAGCGTGAGCTTGTAGTCCTTGAGCGGGGCGGCCGAGACGCCGTCGTACACGTAGCCGCTGAAGTAGTAGCCCTGAACGTCCTCGTTGGTGACGTCGGCGCGGTCCACGCCGCAACCGGCGAGCGTGGTGGATGCAGCGAACAAGCTGGCAATCAACAGGTAGGCAGTCTTCATGATGAATAGTCCTCGAAAATAAGTCTTGGTGCGGGATCAGAAGTAGTAGAGCGCAGCGATCGAACTCGTGAACAAGTCCCACGGATCGTTGTAGTGCGCGGTACCGAACGTGTGCCGAGTGACGGCGCTTTCGACGATGCGACCGTTCTGCACGGACTCCACCGTTGCCTGACGCAGGCTGTAGGCGAGACCAACGCTGCCCTGGAGGGACAGCATGGGAATGCCGATGAACCCGAAGTGCACTTCGGCACCGGCGCGAGCGCCGAGGTCGAGGCCCCAGGAAGCAGACGAGAGGCCCTGATCGCCCGCGGTGTTCGGGTCGTCGTTGGTGCGACCGGTCGAGGCGACGAAGTTGGCTTCCGGCTGGACCAGGAACTTGTAGTGCTTGTCGTGGAAGAACACGAAAGGCACACCGACGTGCAGCGCGTAGGCCCACAGCGTCGGCGTATCGAAACCGGCAGCCTGGCTGCTCTGGTTGTCGTCGCCGCTCTGGTGCCAGAGGCCCACGCCAGCTTCGACGCCCAGACGCTCACTCAACCAGTAACGCGCACCGATGGTCGGCAGGAGGACCGTGTTGGTCGACATGTCGGGGTTCAGCGTGAGCGCGGTGGTGGCACCGAGCAGACCGACACCGAGGTGGCCAACGACGCGCTGGTGGTCGTCCTGTGCGTCCTCTTCGGCCTTCTCTTCGGCCTTCTCTTCGGCGGGCGCAGGGGCGGCCGTCGTCGCGGCGACCGGAGCGGGCTCGGGCTCGGGCTTGGGCTCGGGCTTGGGCTCCTCGGCTGCCGGGGGCGCTGCCTGCGCTTCACCCTCAGCGGCGGTCGTGGTGGTGGTGGTCGTTGCGGAGGCCGACACGGCGGCCTGCTGGGCGCTGGCGATGGCTGGCGCGCCAAGCAAGGTCAGCGCTGCTGCGCTCGCCCAACGGAAAGGGCTTCCCATAAGATCGATTCCTTTGGTGAAAGAAAACCAGCGATGGGCCTTCGTGCCGCACGGCTCTCGCGAACCGCGCGACGGCGAGGGGCCATCGAACATGCACGGTCGGGTCGTTAGCCAACGCGGAAGCACTCCGGAAATCTTGACTCGAACGATTTATTATATTTCTTGACTGTTTCAGTGTGGATGAACTGGCTGGTTCTGGCTGACGTCGCGATCGATGGGTCGAGACGCGATGCAGATCGGCATGCGTATTCGTTCGAGGCGCTCACCGATGTCCGCGATTCGTCACTCAATCGATCCGCAATCAGGAGCGGTCGATCGGGGCTCAGCGCGACGCGGTGCTCGAGTCAGGGCGCTCGCTCGAACCGAATCGTGACAGAGCACGCAGTAGCCGAGCGGCTTCCGCTTTCGGGGCTCCCGCGAGCGCAGCAACTCGGCGCGCCATGTCCTTCGGCTCGCCGTCGCGCTCGCGCAGCATGCGTTCGAGCAAGTCCAGACGGACCGCGCGCGGACCGAGTGCGACGAAGCCGAGCGCGAGCAGGTCCGCGGAGGCCTCACGCGGGCCGAGGGCAAAAGTCGCGTGAGTAGGC
>DATIDO010000328.1:0-2670 GCA_035456245.1 Polyangiaceae bacterium | reverse complement strand
GGACTCCGAGGGAGCGCTGGTCAGCGGCCACCCGGATGCCTTCGAGGTAGGCTGCAGCCACTTGTGGCAGACCCGCATCGTCTGGGATCCGCGCACCGAGCATTTCGTCACCGTCTGCGTGACCGACAACGACTGTCGCGTCGCTCGGCCCAACCCCTATCGCACGGTCGCCGCTGGCGAGTGCGACGGCTCCCTGTTCGGCGGCGACCTCGTGTTGTCCTCCACGCCCGGCTACTGGACGGCCTGGAGTCAGGGCGGCCAAATCCGCCTCGACCACTTCACCGACGCGGCTTCCGATCAGAGCGTGGCCAATGCGGGCGCGTCGGCGCACCCGCACCTGGTCAGCTACGGCACCCAGAACATGCTGCTCGCCTGGGAGAGCGGTGACGGCATTCGCGCGCAGATCCGCAGTGCCGGCGATGCCGCGCCCGTCGGCGACGAGTTCGACATCGCCGTGCCCGACCACGACTTCATGGCGTTCAAGGCCTACGGCGATGGCTCGGTGGCTTACCCGGCCGCGGGAACCGCGAACACGAAGATCCGCATCGCGCGCGTCATGCCGTGCCAGTGAGAATTTTCGAGGAGCACGCGCTTTCTTTCGCGGGTGACCGCCTCTCTTTCGGACCGGGCTCTGGCAGCGCCCGGTTGATTCGAGGCAGAGTGGCGCCATGCGAGGCCCCGAGCTCGTTCCCGTTGCTCTGCGCTTGCCCCGGATCTCGGGGCTGATCTCGGGGCTGGCGTCGGCGCTGACCTTGACGCTGGCGTCGGGGCTGGGTGTCGTGGGTTGTGCGGAGCGCGCTGGGCTCGATGCAGGGCCTGACGGAGCGTCCGATGAGGCCGCGAGCGGTGGAGCCGGTGGTGACGCTGCGGGCGCGGGCGGCGACACCTCCCAACCATCGGTGGTGAGCGACGAGCCGCCAGGCCTCCAGTACTTCGGCCGCTGGGAAGTGGGTGAAGACGGCTCGGCGCGGGGCAGCTGGGGCGCGCTCTATTTTCGCGCGCGCTTCGAGGGCACGAGCGTGGCCCTGCTCCTGGACGACAGCGGCAACGACTTCCAATATCGCATCGACGGCGGCGAGTTCACTCGGTTGTCGGCCGACGGCAGCGGGCGCTACCCCCTGGCCAGCGATCTCGGCGAAGGCCCGCACCACCTCGAGGTCTACCGTCGCACCGGCGGCAGCTTCGGGCTCACCGTGGTGCACGGCCTGGAGCTGGATCCCGGCGCCGAGCTCTTGCCGCCGTTCGTTCGCCAAGAGCGGCGCATAGAAATCGTCGGAGATTCGATCAGCGTCGGCTTCGGTAACGAGGGCCAGGGCGGCACTTCGCGCGACACCGAGAACGGCTACGAGGCCTACGGTCCCCAGCTGGCGCGCCTGCTCCACGCCGATTGGTCCGTCGTCGCCCACTCGGGTCAGGGGTTGTTCCGCAACTTGGGCGAGGAGAAGGCCGCCGCCGCCAGCTCGCTCCACATGCCCGACGAGTTCCTGCTCAGTTACTTTCCGGGCACGGCGAGCCCCAACCCCGCTTGGGATCACACGCGCTGGGAGCCCGACGTGTTCGTCGTGACGCTGGGAACCAACGACTTCTCTTGGAAGGTCTGGAACGAAGATCCCGGACCCGACTGGGAGCCGACCGAAGAGGAGTTCGGTGGCGCGGCCCGCGAGTTCCTCGGCCTGGTGCGCGACAAGTACCCGAGCACCGAGATCTTCGCGGTGGGGACCTTCCTCGCGAACTCCACCAACCAGTTCGGTCGCGCCAACGAATACCTCTGCCGCGCCGTCGAAGCGCTGGATGATGCTCACGCCCACTGCATCGATCCGAGCTCGACCGGGCCCGACGGCGCCTGGCTGAGCAGCGGCACGCAGTTCATCGGCGACTGGACCCACCCGACCGTCGAAGGCCACCGCATCATCGCCGAGCACCTGCGCGACTGGATCGAGCTGACCCTCGAATGGAGTGAACCGACGCAGTGATCGAGCCGACCCTCTAGCGCCGCCAACGAGCACGGCGCCGAGAACCACTCAACGAGCGCCCCGCCCCGAGTCCCTCCAGCTGGAGAGTGCGGGCGCTCGAAAAATGACGATCAACCAACGGCTCGAGCAACATGATCGCCATGCGGGCGATCAGCAGTGCAGTTGGGGCAGTTTGTTGTGTTCTGTGCGGAATCGCCGCCTGCTCGGAGCCTGCTGGCGACGACGTGGCGGAAGGCGGCGGCTCGGGGGGCACCAGCGCAGGTTCGGGGGGACAGACCAGCGCTGGCGGGGGCGGCGCGGACGGGACCGGGGGCGTGGTGGATGTCGACGCGCCCTTCGATCTGACGTTGGAAGAGAACTCACCGGCCGTTTGCGGTCACCTGGCGACGGTCGAGACGGAGGTGCCCGGCTACGGAGGTGCCGGCTACTTGGTCAGCCCCGAGCTGTGGGGTGTCGGCGTCTCCTGGATCGTCGAGGTTCCAGACAGGGGCGCCGCGACCCAGCCGTTCGAGTTGGGGCTGCGCTACGCGAGCACGACCGGCCGCAGCGTGCAGTTGCGCATCGACCACGAGGCGGTCGAAACGGTCGAGCTACCGGCCAGCGCTGGGGCCTTTCGCACGGAGGGATGGCGAGTGTGGCTGACACCGGGCCTGCACCACGTGTCGTTCGTCGGCGAGGAGACACCGGGACTGGTTTC
>DATIDO010000327.1:0-4077 GCA_035456245.1 Polyangiaceae bacterium | reverse complement strand
CACCCAGCCAGCCTCACTCTGCCCGCCTCACCCTGCCAGCCTCCGAGAAGAACCCCATGAAGAACTCCAAGTGGCCCCTGGGCGCCCTGCTCCTCACCAACCTGCTGCTGCTCGGCTGCGGAAGCATCCAGACCGAGCACTCTCTCCTCGGCACCCCCCGTTCGCGTTGGTCCGGCAACGTGACCGTCGTCATGGAGGGGCAGAAGCCGCCGGAAGGTGTCCAAGAGATCGCCATCCTGCAGGTGGCCGCCACGGGTGATCAGGCCAACATGCCCAACACCATCGACGCTCTGAAGGCGCGCGCCGCCGAGCTCGGCTGCAACACCGTGGTCAATGTCCGCATCGATCGCGGCAGCGCCATGTCGACCACCGGCGTGTGTGGCTTCGTAGAGTGAACTCGGGGCGAGTGAGCAGCTGGGCGCCGCGGGACGGCGCCGCTTTCGGCTTCCCCCATCTCTGGTAGGTTGCCCCCCATGTCACTGGGCCGGGCCTGGGCGTTCTTGGGGGTGAGTCTCGCACTCGGCTGTGGGGCGCGCTCCGATCTGTGGACCGAGGACGGTAGCGTGGGCGCCGACGACTCCGGTGGAACGGGCGGCAGCGCGACGGGCGGCTTCGGCGCCATCGATGGCAGCGGTGGCGATCTCGAGACGGGCGGCTTCGTGGGGGTCGGTGGTTTCTTCACGGGCGGGAGCTCGACCGGCGGGAACTCGACCGGCGGTCAGCCGCCGCTGCGCACCAGCTGTGAACTGACGGGCGACGATCCGCGGGTCGCCGGAATCCGGCCCGACGAGATCGCTTGGCTCGACGCCGCCGACTTCGTCGCTGGCGACGTCGCCACCTACCACTGGAGCGTCCAGATGGAGGACTGCGACGCGGTCGTCTCGAACACCGAGATCCTGCTCCAGGGAGAGAGGACTCGCATCGTGACCTTCCAGCCCTCGCGGCCTGCCATCTACCACCTCACCCTCGACGTGGTCGGCAAGGGAGGCGACACGGCCTCCTGCAAGCTGAACGTGCCGGTCGAGGGGATCGGGATGCGCGTGGAGCTGTGCTGGGACACCAGCACCTCGACCGATCTGGATCTGTACCTCCACAATCCGAACCACCAAGCGCGCTGGTTCAGCCTGGGATCCAGCGACGTCATCTCCGGCCTGAACGGGGCCACCTGCAACACCTCGAACTGCGCCGCCGCCCTGCGCGGGCTGCCCCGCATCAACTGGGGCTACGCGGACTCGCCACTCGGCGCCTGCAACACGGCGGCCTTCGACGGCTTCCTGTCCATCGGCCGTTGCCCCAATCCGCGCGCCGCCGACGACAACAACCAGAGCATCGCCAACGGCACCGCCGAGCGCATGCAGCTCGACAATCCTCACGACGGTCAGACGTTCCGCGTGATGGCGCAGAACTTCGACAACGGGCCCGCTCAGCCCCACGTGTTCGTCTACTGCGGGGGCGAACGCGCCGGCGCGTTCCAGGCTCCGGCCCAGCCGCCCAACTTCATGGAGCCACTGCCGCAGACCGGCTTCGGCGTCATGTGGCGAGCCACCGACGTCACCACCCACGTCGACTCGAACGGCGACGTTACCTGCACCGCCGTCCCCGTGGTGAACGGCGTCACCATCGACGATACACGGTACTGACCAGGCGCCGCGCGGCGCCCCCTTCCCGCGCCCGCCATCTCTGGTAGCTTGCCCCCATGTCGTTTGGCCGGCTCACGGCTGCCTGGGGGGTAGCGCTCGCACTTGGTTGTGGAGCGCGCTCCGAACTGTGGAACGAGGACGCGGGCCCTGCGGACAACACTGGGGGCGCGCCTGCTACGGGAGGCTCACCCGGAACGGGGGGCGAACCGGCACTGCAAACCGCCTGTGAACTGATCGGCGATGATCCGCGAGTCGCAGGGATCCGTCCGGACCAGATCGCCACGCTGGACGCCGCCGACTTCGTATCGGGCGACGCGACCTCGTATCATTGGCGCGTCGAAATGGAGGACTGCGACGCGATCGTCTCGGACTCCGAGCTCTTCCTTCAGGGCGAGAACGAACGGCTGGTCCACTTCCGGCCCTCGCGTCCTGCGATCTACCGCTTCACGCTCGACGCCGTCGGCGTCGACGGGGTCACGGCATCCTGCGAGCTGAATGTGCCGGTCGAGGGGATCGGGCTCCGAGTGGAGCTGTGCTGGAACACCAGCACGACGACGGACCTCGACCTGTACCTACACACTCCGCACAACGAGGCGCCTTGGTTCGCTCCAGGCTCGTTCAACGTCATCGAAGGCCTGGACGAAAACACCTGCAACACATCGAACGCCACGGCCAGCTTGCGCGATCAGCCGCGTGTCGACTGGGGCTATCCAGATTCACCGCTCAGCGCCTGCAACACCACGTCGTTCGAAGGCTTTTTGACGCTCGGTCGCTGCCCCAACCCGCGCGCTGCCGACGACAACAACCAGCAAATCGCCACCGGCACGACCGAGCGCATGCAGCTCGACAACCCCTTCGATGGCCAGACATTCCGCGTGATGGCGCAGAATTTCTCCAACGGCCCCGCCCAGCCACACGTCTTCGTCTATTGCGGCGGCGAGCGGGTGGGCGCGTTCCAAGCGCCGATCATCCCGCTCGACTTCAGGGTGCCGGGGCCCGGAGACTTCGGCGTGATGTGGCGCGCCACCGACATCACGGCGCATGTGGACGCAACGGGCCGCGTCAGCTGCACGGCACTCGCCTTGCGGAACAGTCTGAGCATCGACGACACCCGGTACTAGAGCGACACGCGGTTAGCGTTTGTCGCTACCAAACGAGCGCTCTAGCTCTCAGGGCGCGTAGTAGACCCGATCGTCCAGCGAGTAGGTGGGCGCGCCCTCGGGCTTGCCGCTCGGCGCGGTACACCACATGACCAGCTTGGGCTCGCGCTTCACGTCGAAGAGGCCCCAGGCGTCGTCCTGCCCCTTCCAAGGCTCGTCGAAGGCCTCGAAATAGAAGGCTGTCAGCGGGCTGGTCTCGTCGTGCGCGGCGCCATGCACCCAGCTCTCCATCCAATCGTAGAAGATCTTCTGGTTCACGGGGTGGGCGCGGAAGATCTCCCCGGCCGCCTCGTCCGGCTTGGTCGCCGTGCTCTTCCAGCCGATCTCACCGAGCAAGATCGGAATGTCGAAGCCCTTCTGCACGAACTTCTTGCGCACGCCGTCGATGGCCAGCTGCGTGTACTCCATGCCGGCCTGCATCATGGCGTCGGCCCGCTCCTCCTCGGGCAACGCCGCCTGCTTCCAGTTCCACGACCACTGCGCGTCGATGAAGGCGTAGATGTGCACCGACGCGTAGTCGATCACGGTCAGCACCTCTTCCACGTCGGCATAGCCTGCGTCCAAGCGGTAGGGCGGGTACATCTCGTCGGTGGTCACCGGCTGGGTGATCTGACCGCGCACCTCCGTGATGTAGGCGGCCAAATCGGCAGCCGGCGTCAGCACGGACGACCAGGATGACAGCGTCTCGTTGCCGACGCTGACACCGACGACGATCGACTCGTACTGCTTGGCCAGCGCCACGCCCGCGTCGATGTCGGCCTGGTTCACTTCGTCGAAGTCGGCCTTGGCGCCCGCGATCCAGATGCCGAGCTGCACCTTCAGATCGAGCTCGTTGTCGGCGATCACCTTCAGCGTGCGCTCGGCGTGAACGCCCGAGTCGAACAGGCGGATGAAGCCGAAGCCGCTGTCGATCAGCAGCTCCAGATCTTCGAGGATCTCCGCCTCGCTCGGGTAGGTTTTGGTCCGCGGATCATGCTCCTCCCGGTAGCCCGAGTAGGCGACCGCCTTGCGCGCGACGATCCCCTCCGGCAGGCAGCGCTTGCCCTCGTCCGGCGAGCAGCCGTGCAGCTCGGTACCTTCCGGCAGGCTCTCGGGCGCCTCGTCCGAGCAGGCGAAGTCGTCGACCACCGGCCCGTCGCCGCCCTGACCGCCCTGTCCCCCGCCCCCGCCGACCCCGCAGCTCGAGTCCGCACAGTCCGTCTCACCGCTGCTGCAGTTCACGAGCAGCGAGCCGATGCCGAGCGCCAAGAGTCCAGCCGAGAGCCTGATCGGAGTCA
>DATIDO010000326.1:0-4155 GCA_035456245.1 Polyangiaceae bacterium | reverse complement strand
TCGCCGACCGTGCGCAGGAAGCCGAGCTCGGAGAAGGCATGGAAGGCGTTGCCGAAGAGCGGCTTGCTGATCGCCTCGGGGCGATCGATGCGGCCCTCGCTCAAGAGGTCGCGTCCGAGCGTGAGCGCCGCCTTCACCAAGTCCTTCTCCGTCATTCTTTCCGTCAGCAAACCGTCGAGGCCGTGCGCGGCGACCAGGTAGCCTTCGAAGAAAACATGGATCACGGCGCGGTACATGGCCAGCCAGTCGTTGCCGGACCAGCCAGCCTCGCCCGGACCCGGGACGAAGCCGGCGTCGGTGCGCTCCAGATGGCCATCCCGGACCAGATCGTCCAGTGTTTCTCGGAAGATTTCCTCGAACGGCGCGTCCGCCCGGAAGCGGAACTCGTGCTTGAAGAGCCGGGAAGCCCACAGAACCCGCGCTTCCAGTTGCTCGGCCGTCGTCGGCAGCATCGAGCCGTCCTCGGCCCGATTGAAGGCGCAGGACACCAACCCGCGCTCCACGAAGAAGTGGACGATGATGTTCTTGCTGGTGTCGAGCTGGATGCGGCGGTCGCGGACGATTTGGTATCGAGGGCCCGCGGCGGGCTCGGCCAGACTGCTCGGCAGCTCGTTCAGCAGATCGGCGTCGACGAACATCTGGAGCGCCTCGCGGATCGACGGGGCGCGCAGGCGGCCATCGCTGCCGGCGGCCGCGGTGGAGACGCGCGCACCCAGGCGACGCAACAAGCCGAGCAGGCGCTCGGTGTCGCCGATCAGGCCCTGCTCCGTGACCGGGCCGGCCTCGCTGGCCAACAGCGCCAAGGCGGCGAGTGAACCGGGCGTGACGGCCGTGACGCGGTTGATCTCATCCATCATCCGGTTGCCCAGGCGTGTGACCAACGCGCGTCGCTTGGCCGGCCTCTCGGACTGCTCGGCGGTGATGCCCAGCTCGGCGCGGATGTCGTCCAGGGTCAGGATGGTGCCGACCTGCAGGTTGATGCGGCCGTAGCGGTGCCGCAGGACCTCGCTCGCGCTGAGCAGATCAGCGGCTTCTTCCTTCTTCTTCTCGCCGCCCGACAGCTCGCGCTGGTAGCTGTCCGCCTCGACGACGCGCTCGTAGCCGATGCTGATGGGCACGAAATGAACCGTCTGCTGCGGTACACCCAGGGCGGCGTCCACGATCATGTTGAGCAGGCCGAACTTGGGCTCGAGCAGCTTGCCCGTGCGGCTGCGCGCTCCCTCCAGGAACAGCTCGATGGGGAAGCCGTCGCGGATCAGCCGACGGATGTAGGCGTCGACGACAGCGGCGTAGAGCCGATCGCCCTTGAAGCTGCGGCGGATGAAGAAGGCGCCGGCGCGTCGGAAGATCGGTCCGACTGGCTGGAAGTTGAGATTGTCGCCGGCGGCGATGTGCGGCAGCGGCAGGTTACGTTCGTAGAAGAAGTAACTGAGGATCAAGTAGTCGATGTGGCTCTTGTGGCTGGGCAAGAGCATCAACGCGCCGGATCGGGACGCCTCGCGGATGCGATCGATGTCCTTGGGATCGAACTCGATGCCTCGGTAGATGCGGTTGAAGCCCCAGCGCAGGGCGACACCCATGCCCTTCACCACGCTCGGATCGGGGCGCGCCTGGAGCTCGGAGAGCATCTCGGCCGCCTCGTTGCGCTTCTCGTGCACCTTGCTCGGCACGTGATCAGCCAAATCGTCGATCAGCGTCCGCAGCCGAGGGCTGCGCAGGATCTCGGCGCGCACGCGCTCGACTGGCTTTTGCGTGGGACCCACGACGGCCCGGCGCTCGCGCTCCAGTCGGCGCAGCACCCGGTAGGTGAGTCGCCGCACCAGGGCGGGATCGGTCAAATCGGTGTTCTGGGCCAGGAACTCGCCCAGGTCGATGGGCTCGGCCCAGCGCAGCGAGGCGTGCTTCCAGTTGGAGGCCAGCTGCCCGAGCGCGCGGGCCGGTGAAGGCCAGATGCGCGGGCCCAGGACGAAATCCACGGGGCCGCCGCCGAGTTTGTCGGGGGCCTTGGACCAGACGAACAGCAGCGGGACCAGAATGAGGGGGCGCGCGGACTCGCGCTGCAGCCGGAAGATGCTGCTGATCAGGGCGTCGCCCTCGCGCAGACCGCGGCCACCGCTCGCGCCGGACGCCACATCGAGCACGCTCGGCGGGCGCTTCAGGAAGAGCGCGGCGCTGCCGCCGTTTTCGACCGCGTCGCGCAGCTGGCTCTCCGGGTTCTCCCGCTGGTTCGGCAGGAGCATGTTCCACAGACCTTGCCCACGGACGTTGGGCCCATCGGGGTTCAGCAGCCACAGCCCCAGGTCGTTCACGTAGCGGATGGGCGGGAGCCCTTCTCGCTTCGTCAGGTAGTCGAGCGCCAGGAAGTCCAGCCAGTTCAGGTTCGGCAGCACGTACAACACCGAGCCGAGCTCGCTGCAGCGGCGGACCTGGTCGGCCCAGCCTTCCTCGACCTGGATCGGATCGAAGAGCGTCTTGAACAGCCTGCGCAGCAACGGATTGGGTGCGTAGGGGTGGGTCAGCTCGGGTTGGGTCATGGGGCAGGGGCGGGGACGTCTCCCTAACTGGTTTGACCTCCTGACGGTAGGCCCTCAATCCCGGCTTTCGCAAGCCGAGCCCGAGTGGTACCAGTCGCCGGCCCATGGCGCTGCGCGCTCGTTCGCTTGCCCTTGCCACCGTGCTGTTGGCCGTCACGGGGTGCCGGAAGAAGGCACCGCCGTCGCCCGAGGAGCAGCCGCTGGAGGAGGTTCCGAGCCCGCTGCCGGACCCCAAGCCGAAGCTCGTCGGCCTCGAGCGTTGCCATTTCGGTGCAGACGAGAAGGCGCTCGTCCTGCGCGCCACGAAGGGCCTGGCCGACGACGAGCTGGCTGCGGCCGAGGGCTCCTTGCTCGATCTGGGCCCCGCCATCGCTTGGGGCGCCGGCTTCTTCGCCGTGAGCACTCTCGACGGCGGAGCGACCACCCAAGCTCGCGTCGCCCTCACCGACGGACGCGGGCGCGCCAAGGAAATCGAGCTCGGCGTCGTTCACGGTCAGGTCGATCCACCTCGCCTCGCCGCGTGGGGGAGCCAGCTGCTGGTGGCGCTCGCGGACAGTGACTCCTCCGGCACGATTCTGCGCGTCGGAAGGATCGACGATCCTTGGGGGGCAGCGCACATCGTCTGGGGACCCGAGGTCCCCGAGGGCCGTGATCCATCCGCGCAGTTCGCGCTGGCGCGGAGCGGTGACGCAGCGCTGCTCGTCTGGGACGAAGAGGTCCCCAAGTCGGCCATGTCGAGGCTCGCTCGGCTCGTGTTCGAGCCGGATTCCCTGCGATCGCGCGGCGGGGTGCGACGCTGGGAAGGACTCGGTGACGTCGACGGGCCGCTGCTGTTATCGCGCGACGGCGGCAATTGGCTCGTCTATTCGCGCTACGAAGCGGCGCCGAGCGGCGCTGCTGCCGATGCGTCCGACGCCGATTCGCTCGGCTTGACCGACGACCCGTGGGTCGAGCTGATGGCCGTGGCCCTCGACGAGCGCTCCGAAGTCGTGGGGCGCCCCTTGGCGCTCGGACGACACCGTCTTCAGGCGCTCGATGGGGTCTCCCTACCGTCGGGCGGCTTCGTCTTGGCCGTGCGCACCAGCGCGACGCAGAACGATCCGCGTACCATCCAGTTGCTGCGCGTCGCGGCCGACGGCTCGATCGTCTCGGAGACGGTGCGTCACGACTCGCTCGGCATTGGTTCGCCGGTGCTGCTTCGCGAAGGCGAAGGCATCTGGCTGGCGGCGCGGGCCCAGGACGGTGGCACGTTGCTGGGCGCCGTGCCCACTGGCGGCGAGGTGCGCTTGGAGTTGGAGCGGGCCTTTGCGGACAAGGAGCCGGCGGTGGCTGGCCCTGCGGGCTTCCTGCTGGTGGAGCCGCGCCAGCGTGATCTGGCGCTCCGTGTAGCTCGCTGCTCCCTGTGACTGCCGCACTGCGGCCTTCGTTCTCGCGTGCCGAGCCGGCCCCGGGACCGCGGCCGCGAGCCCCATCGTCCGCCGCCCGAGCCCCCTCGCCCCGTCTGCTGGCCCTTCGGGCCCCGTGATTCCGGCTTCCGGAGCGTTCCATTCGCCCGCTCGACGGCGCCTCCTCGGGATCGTGGTGGACTGGAGAAGACGTGGTATGTCCCCGGGCCCCATGG
>DATIDO010000325.1:0-5228 GCA_035456245.1 Polyangiaceae bacterium | reverse complement strand
CCACACGAGCAACTCGACCCCGAGCAGCACGGCCGGCAACACCAGCGTCACCGCGAGCGCGAACAGGACGATCTCCGAGGTCGATGCGCGCCGGACGGCGAAGAACGCCGGGTTGCGACCGAGCAGGTCCAGCAACGGCTGGGCCAACCCGAAGGCCGAGAGGACAGCGAGGTGCGCCCCGTTCCGAATCGCCGCGCGCACGCCGCAAGCGTATGGGTCAGGCGGAAGAAGCGCTCGCCACGGCCGCGCTAGACTTGGCGGCCGAGCGCCTGTAGCTCAGGGGATAGAGCGCGCGCCTCCGGAGCGCGAGGTCGCAGGTTCGATTCCTGCCAGGCGCATAAATCTCCTGGTTGAGCGGAATCGAAGGGCTCTGGCGGGAACGATTCACTATTCGCCCCCTTCAAGCACTGCGCGAAGAGTCTCCGCGAGCTGGTCGATGTCCCAATCGGTGTAGATGTCGCCGGTCGTGCTGATTGACGAATGGCCGAGAAGCTTCTGGACGGCCTTCAAGTTTCCGTGGGTAGCGTCGAGCACCCGCTGCCCGGCCGTGTGGCGGGCCTTGTGCATTCGCTCGCCTGAGCTCAGACCTTTCGCAACCACCCCGGCCCGCTCGAGGCAGGCGTACCACCAGCGGTGAAGGCCGTGGACGCCCATCGGTTGATCCCGGTATTCGGTGACGAACTTCTCCCCCGGCTTGTGCCGGTTCGGGCGCACGGTGCGCCTGCAGAGCAAGTACTCGTTCGGCTGTGCGTGCCAGTCGAGGATGTGGCGCTCAAGTTCGTTCCAAAAGGCCGGGTCGACCACCGGCACCGTCTGCACCTTCCCGCCCTTCGTGAAGACGGTCAGACGCTTCTGGGCGTGGTCGAAGTGGCGGAACTGAACACCCTGTCGGGCGCCCTTGCGGATCCCGTTTTTGATGAGGAGATGCAGGGCGATCCGGTCGCGGCGCTCGTTCTGCGTGAGGATCGCCCGCTCCTGGTCGACCGAGAAGGTCGTCCGCTCAACTCCCCGCTTTTTCGGAGGCCGGATCGGTCTGGCCGGATCGCCGTGCAGCTTCCCGCGCAGTACCGCCCATTCAAAGAAGCCCTTGAGGACACTGATGTTCTTCGCCCGTGTCCGAGCGGCGCTCTCGCCCCAAAGATCGTCCACGAACTCCTCGAGCCGTTTGGTGCCGATCGGCGGCTCGAAGTCTGAGAGTTCGAGATCAGCAAGGAAGCGTGCGAGCTTGTCCAGGCACGACTCGTACGTCTTGTAGGTGTTCGGCAGCAGCCTCCCGCGGTTCTGGCGGAGGTAGGCGCCTGCTTCCTGACCGAGCGGAAAGGCCCGGTACGCCTTGTTCTTCACCGCCTCGCGCTGAACGCGGGCTGCGACTTGGAGGGGCTGTAGTCTCGCGGTCGCATCAGGACTCACCTCCTGGTGCCGGGCCCGGGCCGTGTCAGCGGTGCCGGGCCGTTTTCTGTTCCGCCCAGGCTCTACTGCGTTTCGGCGCTGACGTGGATTCACGTCCTCGCCTTCCGTCGACAGTCGAGGTCCTCCCCTGCCGCGGCATCGAGGACCAGGTCCTTCGCCGCTCACCGGCCGCCGTCCCTCCGCTCGAGGACCGTCACCAGCCGCAGAGCGCGGACGTGCGAGCAGTCCCGCGTCCGAGCCGCGCAGGTGCAATACCAGCCTTCGGCGTCTCGCCCAGTCGAGTACAGGCGGCTGTCGCCGCTGACTTCAGCCTCGATGATCCCGGCGTTCTCGTCGCAGTGGAGGACGCGGACGCGGGCTTCGATCAGGTATCGGCGCGCCTTAGCGTCGACCGTTTCCCTCACGCCGCTCGCCTCCAACCGAGGCGGACGTCGCGGTGCGCCCGATGGCGCTGGCGTGTCACGGCTTCGCCCTCTGCGCCGACTCAGGGATTTCGAACTTGAACCGCGGCCAGCTGCCGCCTTCTCGCGTCGCCAGACGGCTGCGACGACCATGCGGTCGAGCTCGTGCCTGCGGTCGCGTCGACCGCAGTGGGTGCTAACTTCTCGGTAGACGCTGTTCTTGGGGAGCCGCCTTGCCGGGCGGCTTTCCTCATTCACAAGCGCGGACCTCCCCGATGAGAGCCTCAATGTCGGCGTGTCGATAGCGCGGTCGGCCGAGGCCCGCGATGCGCACTGGCTCGAGCGAGGCGGCCGCGATCAGCCTCTGCATCGACTGCTTTGAGAGGCCGAGCATGGCGGCGCCCTGGGTTTGGGCGAGGAGCGCACGCATGAGAAGTGTCCGCAGGCAGGGAAACTGGCTCACGGTCTTCGATGACCACGGAGACGGCCGCTACAACGCTCGCCTCTTCCACTTGACCGAGCGTGGCTGGAACCCGCCGCCTTCCGCCCAACATCGAACTTCCGGCAGAGCGGTCACGCTCGAGAGGGCCCGCGCTCATGCGCTCCGCTGCTTCGCGGGATGGGCGTCCTGCGTGGCTGCTCAACCGCAAAGACGAACCCTGGAGGCTCCGAAGATGAAGACGAAGAAGAAGCCCGCCGCTGACGAGATCGTGATTGTCGCGGTGGGCCACGCCAATGAGCGGGGCGCGTTCAGCCGCGGAGAGCGCATACGGGCGGGCACTCCGGAGCTAGATCTGAGCTTGACCGTGCCAGATGGCACGCCGCAGAGCGAGTGGCCGTCGCCCTACGACGACGAAGATCCGCCCCCGGCCGAGCCCGACCCGCGCGTGATCATTCAATCGATCGAGATCCCGGCGCACCGGCCCGTGATCTCCCAGGTCGACCTCGCTGAACCGGCGCGGTGGGCTCCTGGTTGGATCGGTGAGAAGGCCGCGACCCGACCGCCTCCCTTCGCCCGCAGCGTGATCAAGAAGGGGCAGATGGTCGACGTGCTCAGCCCCACGTGCGCCAGAACCCCGGCGCCTTCCGCTGGCCCGTGCGCGAGGTCACGCCCGACGACGTCGAGCGTATCGCGCGAGTAGAGGGCGACCAGGCTGCGTGAACGCCTTCGTCCCTGCCTCGACGGCGGTGAGTTAGGTGGCGGCAGAGGAAGGGGCGGTGCTCACCGTGAACACCCGGACCCCTCTCCCTGGGGGGGAATGTAGCCCCCTGCCGCACGAGCATCGTAGCGGCAAGAGTGTTCGACCAAACCGTCCGCACGCACAGGGCGACGAGGCCGCGGGTGGTGAAGTGGTGGCGCCCCGAGTCTTCGATCCCTTGCCCCCGAGCGAGCGGCCAAGGCCTGTCCCCCTAGGGAGTGGACATTCCGACGCCGCATCGAGGGGACACGGCGCCCGAAAGCCTTGGCCGCAGGGTTTCAATGCTACTCCCGGTCGTCGGAGACTTGAAGTGAGCCGTAAGCCCGACCCCTGGCGCACCTACGCCGCCGGCAGCGAGGCTCGTTACTTCGACCTCGAACAGAGCAAGTGAGCAGGCGGGGGTAGGGAATCGACGGTCTCGTCGTCTCGAAGACCCCGCGCCAGCACGCGGCGAAGAAGACGCTCGCGAAGAACTGGCGACGCCAATCACGGGCAAGTGGTGTTGCTCGTGTCGGCAGTGGCTCCCGGTCGAGGCGTTTGGGCCGAACCCGAACAACAAGAACGGCATCGATAGCTGGTGCCGACCCTGCCACGCCAAGGCCGTCCGCGACTGGCGAGCGAAGAACGGCGCGGAGTACAACGCGAGGCGCAGGCGGGAGTATCGCGAGGCGAACCCGCTGATAACGCGGCCCTGCGCGGTCTGTGGCAAGCCGATGACGAAGCCGCCAAACACGCTTGTCTGCGGTGAGGAGTGCCGGCGCGAGCGAAAGCGGGAGCAAGACCGAGCACGGAGAACGGCCTGAGTGACCCCGTCCTCGGTAACGTGCGGCGATGGCCGCTAACAGTCCGGAGGAAAAGAACTACGTGGAGATCGAGCGCCTCGAGCGGCTGCTCAACGAGCTCCGCGCAAGCGCGTCGACGGCACGCGAGACCGAGGCAATTCGCGAGATTGGGCTGGAGATTGCGCTTGCAGTCCGCGAGGTCGGCGCGATGCTCGTGAACGTCGGCTGGGAGCAGTCATTCTCCGCGAGCGGGCGGGGCAAGAGCTAGGCAAACCTTCCCAACGCCAGGCGATGCACGATGGTTTGAGCGGGATCGCGATTCGCCAAGCCTAGAGCCAAGCGACGCCGCGCCGCCCAGGGCGAGCGTGCCTGACGCTCCAGGCGCTCAGCCGTACTTGCGCTTGTTAGGCGAGCTCGAGCTTCTGCGCCTGCCTGAGTGTCAGCGTCCCGTTGCAGACCTTCCGCTTCCACGCGGTCTCCTTCGGGTCGCTTCGGTGCGCCTGCGGCCAGGGCTCGGGCCAGAGGTTCTTCTTCGAGCGCGGGGCACCGCCGAGCTCGAGCGAGATCAGGTGGTCTTCCTCGTAGTGCGCGGGGAACTGGTCGACGTAGCCCCACTGCGCCAGCTGCGCCTTCTTGAGCGCATTGGTGTAGCTCGCCGGCGGGCGAATCGTCGCTGTCCAGCCGCGCTTGCAGATCGTGCTCTTGATCGTCGCCTGAGTGACCTTCGAGTAACGGGCGCTGGGCGTGTGGGTCGGCAGGATCAGCGCAGCGACGCCGGCCAACGCCAGGATGGCACCGACGAGAGCGACGGTCGCGACTAGGGCCACAGCAGGACTCGACGGCTCACCACTGCAACAGAGCCTACTCCTGCCTGCTTCAGGGGCCTGCATCGACGCGAAGGCGCCCGAGCCTAGTGCCGCGTCAACAGAAGGCGCTCGGATGCCGAAACCAGCCGAGCGCCTTCTGCGTCGCACACAAGACGCGTGGCTAAGGCCGGTTCAGGTTCAGCACTCCCTCGCTGTATTGCTCAAAGTCAATCGACAGGATCCCCCCGCTGATGAGGATGTTCGTGTTCTGCTGCCAAATCGTCATGAGGTAACCCGTCGCGCCCTCGAAGCGCCCGCTCCCGCCGGTGAAGACCAGCAGGTCGTTCGTCAGCGTTCCGAACAGATGGTCGCCGTTCGCTGCCGTTCCCGTGACGTTCGCGAAGACGTCGAACCCTCCTGATCCGTCGGGGATCGCGTATCCGACCGACTCGGAGGTGTGCAGGCCCATATGGCTGTACGGAGTCGGGAGCCCCGAGGTGTGGAGTTCACCGGTCACCAAGTTGATCGTCACATGGCCGGCGGAATATTCCTTGAACGGCAGACTCGTGCCGTGGGTCGCCGAGCGTGCGGTCCCTGGTAAGAACACTGCGAGCGTCACGAGCGCCACCA
>DATIDO010000324.1:0-5414 GCA_035456245.1 Polyangiaceae bacterium | reverse complement strand
GGTTCTGCTCGCGGGCAGCATCCGACACGTTGGGCGTCAGCGGCTGGTCGGGGCCGAAGCCCTTGGCGACCAGGCGATTCTCCGGCACGCCCATCTCGATCAGCAGTTTGCGCAGCTGATCGGCGCGATCTTGGGTGAGCGTCCGGGCGTAGCTGGCTGCTCCGCCGTCGTCCGAGTGAACCTGGATCTCCACCAGCTTCACCTTCGGCTGCTCCTTCAGGATGGTGGCCAGCTCTTCCACCACGATCATGGTGTCGGCGGCCACCTCGGCCGAGTTCTCCACGAACAAGATCGGCTGGGCGAGCTTCAGCTCGCTCGGGCCTACCTCGATGGTGGCCTTCTTGGGCCGCTTGTTCAGCACGATGTGCACCTCGAGCCGCTTCCGTGAGTCGAGGTTGATGGGCATGACGGTCGTCATGTAGCCCGGTGCAGCAGCCGTCAGGTGCGAGATGCCGAAGGGAACGTTCTGGAAGAGCAGCGAACCCTGTGCGTCGGCGGCCAGAGTCAGGCTGCGGTTCAGCTTGTCGGTGACGGTGACGTTGGCGTCGGCGATGGTGGCGCCATTGGCGGCATCGAGGACGAGGCCCACCACGTCGGCGACGCGTGGCAGCTCCTTCATCTTGCAGACCACCGGGATCTCCATCAGGCCGTCGCCGGTGATGGCTGCCTCACCGGGACGCTGCGAGCTGGCCGGGGGCGTGGACGAGGGCTCGCCCTCCTCGGTGTAAGGATTGACCGGTGCTCCGGTCTCGGCTGGTTCCCACGACGATCCGGGCTGAGGCGCTGCACCGGTGGCCGTCTCCGGCACGTCGATCTCGCAGCGGCCCTCGCGATATTCCTCGGCGGCGAGCAAGAAAGCGTAGTGCCCGGGAGGCAGATCGGCGCTGGTGAAGCGGCCATGGGTGTCGGCCACCATGCCCGTGTAGGCCTCGCCCTCGTAGCGCAGGATGGCCGAAGGGATCTCGCGGCCATCGGCTTGATTGACGACCTGCCCGACGATGTAGCGGCGTAGCTCGAGCTCGGTCGGAGTGGCCACGGCCACCTCGACGGGCTTGGGCGGGATGGGCGCCACGTCGACCGCGTAACCCAGCGCGAACCAGAGCATGTACGGCGTCTCTGGCGTGACCTCTTCGAGGAAGATGTTGGTGGCGCCGGCGCCGATGTCGAGAGCGCCCGTCAGCGCGAGACCCGAGGCTTGCCAGGGGTAGACGCGCGCGCCCAGGCTGAAGCGGTTGGGGGAGGTGTTGATGGCGGCGGCGGCGCCCAGGCAGAGATCACCGCGCACGGCGGCGCCTTGCACGCTGCAGACGTAGCCCTGCCGGTTCACCGGGACGTCGATCGTCCACTCGAGGAAGGGGCGCACCCAGCGGGTGGGGAAATCCACACCCATCCCGATTTCGAAGGCGTCCACGCGCGAGACATGAAGCCCGTAGCGTTGAATGCGGCTGATGGGGCCGCCGTTGCCCTGCGGGTAGGGCTGTGACTCGAACTCGGCCACCAGATTGGCCGAGTTGTCGAAGCGGTAGCCGAGGTTCAGGTGAGCGCGCAGCGGGAAGCGGCGCTCCTCGTCGAAGCGATTGGTGAAGTCGAGCGTACCCAGGGCGCGCAGCGCGAAGCCTGTCGCGCCCGAATCGAAACCGGGACCGCCGGTACCGGTCAGCAGAGAGAGCTCCGTCTCACCACCGAAGTAGAAGACGCGGTCGGGCTTCTGCGGAACGAAGACTTTGACGCCCAGGTTCAGATCGCCGGTCGCCTGCAAGGTGCGGGTGGGCGATCCGTTGCTGTTGGTCGAGACCGTGTTGTTCAGGCCGACGAACGCCTCGAGGAAGGACCACGGCGTCGCCGACAACGTGCCGACGACCCGCGCCCGCTGGGCGTCGTCGACGGGCAGAGCAGCTCCGGTGACGGGATCGGGACAGACTGTGCTCGGCGTACAGAGGAAGCCGGTCTGACCGAAGTAACCGCTGGCGATCGCCACGCGGAAGCTACCGGCCGGGCCCGAGCCAGCCACGCGCACGCGCATGAGACCGGTCGAACCGCTCAGGGTGTTTTGCTCGCCGAGAGCGCTCTTGCGGAACCAGCGCTCGTAGGCGTCCTGCTTGTCCGCGTCCGTATCGCTCGCTGGCGCGCTGGCTGCGGCAGTCGCGGATTCCGCCGCAACGGGGGGCTCGACGACGGTGGGTGCGGGTCCGCTCCGCGTGGTTGCGCTCGCCCCGGCTCCCGCCGAGTTGGTGAACGGAGGCGAACTCGTGTCGCCGCCCGCGTAGGGATCTGCCGGCGGCGCTTCGTCCGCAGTTGCAGCCTCGTCGACGGAAGGCGGCATCGGCGGCTCATCGGCCTGGGCCTTCGCCAAAGCTCCCCACGAACTAGTGAGGGCAAAGAACAGGGCGCCGAGCACGTCGGCGGAATAGGGAGCGCGCATTGGGGAAGGTAGCGGACCGTCCAGGTCATACCACGGGTCCTCGGGACTTCCGAAGGGGGTGCGAGCCGGGAATCGTGGGGCGGAGAGATTTGCTGTCGCTTCGGGGAGGCCTTGTCGCTGGGTGTGCCCTGATGGTCAGATAGTGAAGTCGGTCTTCATGAGTGAGCTGATTCAGGTCCAGGACCTCGAAAAGGAGTTTCGTCTCGGTCTCACCCGCAAGCGGGTCCAGGCGGTTCGCGGCATTTCCTTCGCGGTGCCGGAGCGCGAGATTTTCGGATTCCTGGGACCCAACGGGGCAGGGAAGACCACCACCATCAAGATCCTGACCGGGCTGATCCGACCGACTCGCGGCCAAGCGAGCCTCTTCGGCAAGCCCGCAGGCGATCCGCAGGCGCGTAGTCGCATCGGCTTCCTGCCGGAGAATCCTTACGTCTACCCGTACCTCACCCCCTTCGAGTTCGTGACCCTGTGCGGTCGGCTCTCGGGGCTTCGTGGGCATTCTCTCCGTGATCGGGCTCGCCAGGTCCTGGAGCGCACGGGTGTTTGGTACGCGGCCGATCGGCCGGTTCGTCGCCTCTCGAAGGGCATGCTCCAGCGCACGGGCCTGGCCGCGGCTCTGGTGGCCGATCCCGAGCTACTGGTGCTCGACGAGCCGATGAGCGGTTTGGATCCGGTCGGGCGCAAAGAGGTGAAGGACCTGATCGTCGACGAGCGCGCTCAGGGGCGCACGGTCTTCTTTTCGACGCATATCCTCGGCGACGTCGAGTCGATGTGCGACCGCGTCACGATTTTGCGGCAAGGGCGTATCGTCGTCTTCGGTCAGCTCGATGCCCTCCTGCGGCGCGAGGTTCAGCGGACGAGCTTGGTCGTGCGCGGGGCGAACTCCGAGCTCGCACAGCGCCTGCGGTCCTTGGGCGCGGCCGAGGACGGCTCGGGGCGCCTGCGTGTCGAGATCGAGGGCCGCGAGACGCTGAACGAGTTGATTCGGCTGGCGGCCAGTGGTGGCGCCGAGATCGAGGAGGTCACTCCGCGCCACGAAACGCTCGAGGATTTGTTCGTCCGCGAGGCGATTGCGCCTCGCGAAGGGGCGACCGCCGAGCGCGAGCCGACCGTCGTTTCGTCCTGAGCCCTCAGCGCGCGGCGCGTCCACCCAACATGGCGCGCACCCGTGCCCAGTCCTCCGCGCCCAACTCGCGCGAGACGACCAGCACGCCCAGATACACCACCGCGACGGCTGCCGCGCGCAGCAACGTACCGATGGGACCCTGGCCCGGCAGCCCCAGTCCCGCCGCCACACCCAAGCCGAAGCCGAGCCCCGCTCGGGCCAAGCTGAGCGTCGGAACCACGCCACCAGCGCGCTGATTCAGCAGGTAGGCGCAGGCCAACGTGGCCAACAGAAGCCCCGCGCTGGTGGCTATCGCGCACCTCACCAAGAGGTTCGCGTCGAGCGGCTGACCGCGCAGCAGCAGCGCGCACGCGCCCGCGACGAGAGCGAGAGCGAGAGCCGTCAGTCGCAGGCTCTCCCGCTCGCCGCCCAGGCTGTTCAGCGCCGAAGTCATCACTCCCAGCACCGCCAAGCAACCGAGGCCCAGCCCCAGCACGCGCAGCGAATCACCACCCAAGCGCGCTGCCTCGGGCGCGTAGGCCAGCCGGATCAGCCCCTCGGGCACCGCGAACAACACGGCGACCAGGAGCCCCGACAGCAGCACCGCCAAGCGAACCCCTGCGCGCACGTAGTCGCGCACCAGCTTGGCTTCGCCTGCCGCGCGCGCGCTGGCCAAGAGAGGGAAGAGCACGAAGGTCACGCTCATCAGCAGCTGGTAGGGCAGGAAGCCGAAGAGCTGGGCCGCGCGGTAGGCGCCCACGAACGGATCGGCCGCGGAGAGGGGTAGGCCGCCTGCGGCCGCCGCCTGAGCCGCGAAGCGGCGGAGCAGCAGGCCGTCGGCCTGAAACAGCACGTTCAGCAGGAACTGCCCGATCCAAAGGGCGCGCAGGTTCCGCAGGTAGTCGCGGGCGGCCGGTTCGCTGCCACCTCCTCGTCCGGTTCCGGCGGCTCCGATAGCCAGGGCCAAGACAGGCAAGGCCGCGACTGCGAAGCCGAGGGCTGCACCAGCCGAGCCATCCCAGCGTGCGCCCAAGGTGCCTCGCACAGCCAGCCAGGCGCCCAGCAACAGGCCCACCGTGCGCAGTGTCGCGGCGGTCACATCGAGACCGGCCTGCGCCAGGAAGCGGCGGCGACCATTCAACACGCCGACCAACGGGGTGTAGATGCCGTAGATGAGCAAGATGCTGCTCAGCACGCAGAGCGCGAAGGTGATGTGGGGGGCGCCCAACCAGCTCGCCAACCAAGGCGCGGCTGCCAAGAACACGGCGCCTGCGACCAAGGCGACACCCACGTGGTAACCGAGGATGCGTCGCTGAACGAAGGGGCCGCGTTCGTCGTTGGCGGCGGCGACCTCACGGCTGGCCGCCTGAATCGAGGCCTGCGTGATCGGGTTGGTGAAGATGCTGACCGTCGAGAGCGCCGTGGACAGTGCGCCGTATCCGTCCAGGCCCAAGATGCGTCCGAACGCGATCTGTTGCGCCAGGCCGACCAGGATGAAGTAGAGCTTGGCGGCCGCTATGGCCAATCCGCCTCGGCCCGCCTGGCGAGCGCTGGACTTGTCGTCGGATGTCATCGAGCGGCCGAGCCTACCGGAGGCTGACCGTGCGTCGAGCCTTGTCAGCGGGCTACGCGGGCGGGAGGTTGGGGGCGCGATGCGGACGTTGGTTTGGTTTCGGGGCAAGGATCTCCGCCTGGCGGATCACGCCCCGCTCGTCGAAGCGGTCCGCGGGGGCGAGGTGATTCCGCTGTTCGTGCTCGACCCCTATTTCTTCGCGCCGGCTCGGGCGCGCCAGCTGCCCCATCGTATGCAGTTCTTGCTCGAGTCCTTGGACTCGCTCGCCAGGAACATCGCGGCCAAGGGGTCCCGCCTGCTGCTCGTCGCCGGCA
>DATIDO010000323.1:0-5139 GCA_035456245.1 Polyangiaceae bacterium | reverse complement strand
GGCGGTGTAACCGCGGGCGTGGTGGGTGCCGCGGAGGCCACCGTTGGGGAACGACGAGGCGTCGGGCTCACCCTGGATCAGCAGCTTGCCGGGGAACTCGGCGATGGCGCCACCCTCACCGTCGGGGGTCCAGAAGGTGTCGTGCTTCTCGGCGGTCCAACCCGTCATCGGGTAGAAGACGTGAGCGTAGTGCGTCGCGCCCTTGGAGAGGGCCCACTCCTTCATGCCGGTCGCGACCGAGTCAGCCAGCGCGGCGTCGAGCGGAGCGCCCAGCTCGATCGTCTTCTTCAGGGACTTGTACACCGCCTTGGGCAGGTACTTCTGCATCGCCTTGGTGCCGAACACGTTCTCACCGAAGACCTCGTCCGTCGGCTTCTTGGTGTAGTCGTAGGCGGGGTACTCCTCGTAGTTGAGGATGGCTTGAATGGCCTGAGCGCGACTCGTCGTCATGATGATGTACCTGTGTCCGTTAGTGGGGTGTGATACGCTCGGCGCCGCGCAGCGACGCCAATGGAGGGTCCGCTGGTTCGACTCTCGGCCTGTCCGGCGTTGCCGGAGCAGTGTGAGTGGATCGACCGATGCCGCCTCTCGGGGCACTGCCCGTCAGCGGCACACCTCCATACCCCCGCGAGCTTTTCCGGATTGTTTCGGGCCGAGGCCCGTGTGGCATTTGGAGATCGGCCCTCCACCCGGCCTGTTCTGGCTTTCATTTTCCGCCGCGGGCCGAGGAGCCGGAGTGCGGAAAGGGGCGTCCCCATGGCGGTGATCCCCGACGGTGGCCGAGAAAAACCGCATAGATAAGCGCCGAGATGTGGCGCACAGGCTTTTTCTTCACCTATCCGTCGAAGGCATGGCTTGATACACCGAACAAACGCCGGGGCGGGGGCACTCATGTCCAGCCTGGGTGCTCGATTGCGGAGGAATGCGCAGATGATGAAGCGGACCTGGGGAACGTCGGCAGCCTTGCTGCTTGCACATGTGGGAGCGGCACAGGCGGCGGAGGGGACCATCGGCGCCTCGGCCTCGGCCGACACATCGGGGGCCCAGGCCACGGGTGCAGCGGACGCGGCCGGTGAGCCGGCGGCGGCCGAGTCAGCGCCTGCAGCCGAGCCAGCTCCGGCGCCCGAGCAGGCCCCGGCAGCGCCGAGCAACGAGCTGCCCTACATGCAGCGCTACAAGCCGGAGAAGATGACCTGGGAGGTGGGCCTGTTCACTGGCCTCTTCCTGCCCTCGGGCGGTCTGGGGGTCTATTCCCCCCGCTCCACCTACCAGAGCTACGACAGCGCGGCCTGGGAGCTCGGCGGTCGTCTCGCCTTCTTCCCTCTGACGTTCCTGGGCGTCGAAGGCGAGTTCATGATGGCGAACGGCAGCGTGCCGAACGACTTGAGCGCCAGCGACCCGTCGCTCGTCAGCAATCGCGCCAACTTCTTCGCCTACCGAGGGCAGGTGATCGGGCAGCTGCCCTTCTGGAGCATCGTGCCGTTCCTCGCCGTGGGTGGTGGTGCGCTCGTCGCCAACAGTCAGCCTTTGGGCAGCGACATGGAAGGAATGTTCCATTTCGGCGGCGGCGTGAAGGTGCCGTTGACCAAGGACTTCTCGCTGCGCGCCGACTTCCGCGAGAACATGGGGCCGCGCGCCAACGACAACTACGGCGGCATCTCGTTCAACGAGGAGGTGCAGCTCGGCGGCACGTTCACCTTTGGTCGCAAGACCGCCACGGCGGCAGCGGATCGCGATCGCGACGGCTTGGCCGACGACAAGGATGCCTGTCCGGACGAGGCCTCGCTCAGCGCCGACGGTTGCGCGGCCGACAGCGATGGTGACGGCATCAAGGATCCGGTCGACGACTGCCCGCGTGAGGCAGGGACCGGTCCGAATGGCTGCGCCGATCCCGACACGGACAAGGACGGCGTCCCGCTGCCCTGCGACCAGTGCCCGGCCGAGGCCGGCAACGTTCCCGACGGCTGCCCGACCCGCGCGCCCGCCGACACCGACGGCGACGGCCTCACCGACGACGTCGACAAGTGCGTGAAGGAGCCGGAGACCAAGAACGGCTTCGAGGACGACGACGGCTGCCCCGACGAGATCCCCAAGGAGGTGGAGAAGTTCACCGGCTCGATCGAAGGCATCAGCTTCGTCCAGGGCTCGTCGAAGATCACCAAGGGCTCGGACAAGACGCTCAAGGCTGCCGCAGACATCCTGAAGAAGTACCCGTCGCTGCACATCGAGATCTCGGGTCACACCTCGAGTGAGGGCAAAGCCGACGTGAACCAGAAGCTCTCGGAGTCCCGAGCTGCATCGGTTCGCGAGTGGCTGCTGAAGGACGGCGTGCCGGAGAGCCAGATCACCTCGCGCGGTGCAGGACCGACCGAGCCGATCGCCGACAACGCCACGCCCGCGGGTCGCGCCAAGAATCGCCGCATCGAGTTCACGATCCTGAAGGACTGAGGGCTCGCTCGGCTCGAGCGAAATCGAACGGGGCGTCCGGGGCAACTCGGGCGCCCTGCTCCGTTTCGGGGGCGGTCCGGGCGCGCGCGCGTTTCCCGTCTCGCTTTTGCGAGAAGTGCTTTAATCTGGTCGCGTGGCGGCGGCGCTCCTATTGGTCGAGGACGATCCTCTGGTCAGCGCCGGGCTGTCGTCGGTGCTCGCGCGCGGCGATGAGTTCCGCGTCGTCGCCAGCTGCGCGTCGGTATCCGAGGCGCGAGCGTTCGTGAACGCGAACAGTGACGTGGCGCTCGACCTGGCGCTGGTCGATCTGGGTCTACCCGACGGTTCGGGGCTGGAAATCCTGGCACTGCTGGCCGAGCAGCGTCCCGACGCGACGCTGTTGGCCTTCACCCAGTTCGACGATCCGGACCACGTGTTCGGTGCGCTGCGCGCGGGGGCCGTCGGTTACCTGCTCAAGTCGACACCGGCCGAGCGTCTGCCAGCTCTCCTGCGCGAGGCTCGAGCCGGGGGCTCGCCGCTCTCGCCGGCGATCGCTCGCCGCATCGTGGGAGCGTTCGCGCCCAGCAGCGAGTCGGTCCTCACCGAACGAGAGCAGGAGGTGCTCGCTCTCCTGGTCGAGGGGCACACCTACGGAGCCATCGCGACCCAGCTCGACGTGCTGCTCAGCACCGTGCAGACGCACGTGAAGAACCTGTACAGGAAGCTGCGCGTCGCGACCCGGGCCGAGGCCAAAAGCGAGGCCGTGCGCCGCGGCTTGGTTCGTAGCGCCTCGTGACGCCGGACGTCCTCCTCCACCAGCAGATGCGCCGGCCCGCGGCCACCGCGACCTTGCTCGGTGTCGTGGCGCTCGTCATCCTCAGCGCTCCCCTGCCGGCGGCTCGAGCCGTGTGGCAGGTCGAGCCGCTTGTCCTGCAGCTGGCCACGGGCGCCTGCTTCGTCGTCTCGGCCTGTGCTGCCGCTGCCTATCGCTGGTTCGGGCAGGGCTCGGCCGGCTACGCGCGAGCCAATGCAGCCGAGACGGCCACCTTTGCCACGGCGATGTCCGTGGTCATCGCCGCCTCCGGACACGCGGGCAGCGCCATGTGGTTCTTGTACTTCGTCCACCTGGTTCACTCCGGCATGGCCGGCTTCCAGCGCCGATTCAACGGCAGCTTGTATGCCCTGTTGGCGGCGGGGCTGACGCTGTGGTTCGCGCTGACGTCCGAGTGGGGGGCGACCCTGCTCGTGCTCATCCTGGGGCTGTTCTCGCTCTACACCTACTTCACGCTCTCGGGCACGGCCGTGCGGCTGCGTGAGACGACGCTGCAGCGCGACGCGCTCGAGCAGCAGCTGACGACCTTGCGCATCGAGGAAGAGCGCCAGCGCATCGCCCGCGACCTACACGACGGCGTGGGCAGCGATCTGGCGGCGCTGCATTGGCAGCTGGAGGCCTTGCGCGCCGCGCTGCCGAGCGACGCGGAGACCGAGGGAAGCTTCGCGCTGCTGCACGAGCGGCTGTCGCGCGGCTCGGGCGAGCTGCGCAACGTGGTGTGGGAGCTGAGGGCCGGCGAGTTGCGCTGGAACGAGCTGATCTCCCATCTGCAGAGCCGCTGCGCCGAGCTGGTCCCCGCGCACATGAGCCTGGCCTTCGAGGCTCGTGGCGAGACGGCCGTAGCGCTCGATCCGACGCTTCACGTGCAGGTGGCGCGGTTCGTTCAGGAGGGCGTCCGCAACGCCGTGCGCCACAGCGGGGGCAAGCAGGTCCGCGTCGAGCTGGAGTTGGCGTCGGATCTCCGGGTTGCGATCAGCGACGACGGCAGCGGCATTCGTGCCGAGCGCCGCTCGCTCCGTCAGGGCGGACTGCGCAACCTCGAGCAGCGTATGGCGAGCTGTGGTGGCCGCTTCGACATCGTCGAGCTGCAGCCGGGCACGCGACTCTCGGCGCACATCCCGCTCTGAGCCACCTGCGGGCGCCTCGCTTGGAACGACTCGACCCAGTGGGGTCGGCCCACCAGGTGAGCGCGGGTGGCAGCAATCGGCGCTCTCTCCCATGGTCCTCCCATTGTCGAGTGGGCCGGGTCGACGACAGCCTGGGCGGGAACGGCACGCCGCGGTGGCGGGCTGGATCGTTTCTTTCAACGGAGAGCTTCGTAGATGTCGATTTCGAGCGCGAGAGCGCGGTGGGCCTTGGTCTGTGTGGGTTTGGGGATGAGCTGGGGTGTCGCGGCGTGCGGTGACTCGGCCTCGAAAGGAGGTGAAGGGGGCGGCGGCGCCAATGGCAGCGAGGACTCGGGCGATGCCGATGGCTCGAGCTCGGGTGGCACGGGCACAGGGGGCGGCGGGGGCGATGTGGATGGCCAGGGCGGGGGCGGCGGCGAGCCAGCCTGCGACCAGTTCCTGACGGATTGGGAGCAGAACGAGTGCCCCGTGTTCGCCAACACGGAGGTCGACTGCAACGCGCGCTGCAACGTCGCGCAGTCCACTGTGGCTTGCCAGGACGACTGCGATGCTGGCTACGCTGCCTGCCTCGCAAACTGCCAGAGCGCCAATTGCGGCTGCGATTTGCAGATCGGCTTCTGCACCATCGGTTGTGTGGTGACGTGCACCGATCCGTCCACCGGTACCTGCGCCACGAGCGAGGCCGACTGCCAAGAGTTGGTCGACGACAACCCGGGCTGCGAGGCTCCCGACGTGCAGGTCATCGAGCCGCCC
>DATIDO010000322.1:0-9251 GCA_035456245.1 Polyangiaceae bacterium | reverse complement strand
CGCCATCCTGGCCCAGCACCCCGAAGTACGGTCCCTCTACGGCCACTGCACCAAGACCAAGTACGTCTGCACGCTGCTGGTCGTCAGCCAGCTCACCCTCGCCTGGCTCGTCCGCGACGCACCCCTCTGGGTCTTCTTCTTGGTCGCCTACGCAGTCGGCGGCTTCATCAGTCAGTGGCTCCTGTTGGCCAACCACGAGCTCAGCCACGATCTGGCCTTCGAGAAGCCGCTGGCCAATCGCCTGTTCGGCCTGTTCATCAACCTGCCCATCGGCGTACCGGTGGTCGCGGCCTTCCGTGATTACCACCTGATGCACCACGCCCAGCAGGGCGTCGATGGTGTCGACACCGACGTACCCACGGCCTGGGAAGCCCGCTGGATTCGCGGACCGCTCTCGAAGATCGTTTGGCTGATGTGCCAAGGCCTGGCCTACGCGCTGCGCCCCGTCTTCATGATGCCGCTGCGACCGCACCGCTGGCTCGCGATCAACGTCGCGCTGCAAATCGCCTTCGATGTCGCCGTGTACTTGCTGTGGGGCGGCCAAGCCCTCGCCTTCCTGCCCGTCAGCGCGCTGCTCAGCATGGGGCTGCACCCGATGGCTGGCCACTACCTCACCGAGCACTACGTGGTGGCTTCGCCGCAGGAGACCTACTCGTACTACGGCCCGCTCAACGCGCTCGCGTTCAACGTCGGCTACCACAACGAGCACCACGACTTTCCTGCCATCGCCGGGTCACGACTGCCGGAGCTGAAGCGCATGGCGCCCGAGTTCTACGACGATCTCGTCCAACACCGCTCGTGGCCCGCCATGCTCTGGCGCTACGTCCTGAGCAAAGACTTGGATGCGCGCAGCCGTATCAAGCGCGCCCGCGTGACGCGGCCCAGCCCCGAAGACTGACCCAGCCCCGTTGGACTGACCCAGTCTCCACTGACTGACCCAGTCTCCAACCTTCAACCGAACTGCTGGCGCCCTGCTGCGAGACCGACCGCCCCGCGCTGGAGCCTCACAGCACGAACGGGAAGATGGCGCGCCGTCCCGGTGGGTAGAGCTCGCGGCCCTCACGACCATCGAAGCGCTCGCGGTAGGCCCGATGCCTGGCCAGCGCATAGCTGCTGACGATGCCCGCACCCGCGACCAGGAAGACCCACGCTCCCGTCACCCGTACGAGCAGCGCGAAACCCAGCCAGCTGAGCACCTCACAAGCATAGTGAGGACACGACACCCACTCGAACGCCCCGCCGCGTGGGATGGGGCGCTCGGTCGAACCCGCGGCGCTACGCAAGTTGCGAAGTCGGCGGTGGGCCCAAGTGTTCCCGGCCTCACCGATGGCAAAGACAGCGAGGCCCAGCGCAGCTTGGAGCCCCGAAGGAGGCTGCCATCCCGAACCCAGTGAGCGCGCGATCCAGATCGCTGCGCCCCAATAGTAGACGTACTCGATCAGGTAGTCCGCGGGCGGGACGGGTCGACCGCCATAGCGATGGACGAAGAGCGACTCGTACGTCCGGCGAGCGAAATGAAATGCCCACGGCGCGACGGCCCAGAGCACGCCCGGCTCGGTCCAACGCACCGCCACGACGAACACCAGCGCGGCGACGCCATAGCTGAGCGCGTTGTGAAATCTCGGAGGCAGTGACCCGCGGGAAGGTGAAGGCGAGGACGCGGGCGACGAGGCGGGCGAAGGCGACGGCGAGGCCGTGGCCGACGGTGTGGGCGCGGGCGTGGGCACAGTCATTGTAGGGTCCCGCAGTCCTGGGGGCAGGTCGTCGGATCTTCGCCGTCCGCGCCCAAGCAAACACCGTCGCCACAGATGCAATCGACTGCGCAGCGCGTCGCGTCCTCGAAATCGGCCTGACAGCTGGCGTCACCGCAGATCCCACAGTCTGCAGGGCAGCTCACCTGGGTTTCGAACAAGATGTCGCAGATCTCGTCTTGGATGCACGAGGCGATGCAATCGCTCGGACAAGCGTAGGCATTCTCCGCGCTGTCGTCGCAGTTCGCGTCACCGCAGTTCGGTGCACAGTCGTTGGGGCAGCTGGCGTAACTCTCGCCGAGCTCGGTCTCACAGACGTGATTCGGACAGACTGCCTGAGGCTCCTCGGGCAGTTCGACCGCTACGTAAATGCTGAAGCTGCGCGTCTTGACGCGGACCCGCTCGGTCTCGACCAGCGCGACGGCCACGCCTTCCCAGCTGTCGTCACTCGCGTCGCTCAGCTTCATGGCGCCCGACCCCGGAGTCTTCTTGGTCGTCACCTTCGTGCGCGGCAGCTCGAGCTCGACGTCCGCCTCGAACGCGAGACCGTGGGGTTCGAACGCGATCCGCTCGCCCGCCGCCTCCGCGTCGCCCGAAACGGGCGCCACGCCTTCCTTCCGCACCTGGCTGACCCGAACGATCTTCTCGGTCAGCAGCGCCCCCTCGGGAATGCGGACTTTGGCCACGCCCGGTAGCTCGAGTTCGCCACCCTCCACGCCAATCCGCTTGGAGACCTGAGCCAAGATCAGCTCGTTGGCTCCGCCTTCGCCTCCAGCTCCACCGCCTCCTGCACCGCCACCACCGACCGAAGAGCCGCCACCCGAGTCGGTGTCCGTCGACGCCTCCTCGCCACAGGCTCCAACGCCCAACGAAACGGCAATCGCCAGCCCCCAGACTCCCCACACCCGCGCATCGCGAAGCATCGTGGGCGCATCCTTCCAGAAGCTCAGCCGAAGGCCAGCAGCACGGTCACGAAGACGTAAATCGGCAGCAGCGTGAGCACGGCCCAGAAGGCGTGCGCACCGAAAGAGGCCGTGCGGTATCCGGCGCCCTCGGCGATTGCCTTCACCATGAAGTTGGGACCGTTGCCGATGTACGTGTTGGCGCCCATCAGCACCGACCCCGCAGCAATGGCGAACAGGTGCAGGTGCGTGGTGCCCACCACCTGGCCCTCCAGCCCCAAGCCCTGCGCGACCGACAGAAACGTCACGTAGGTGGGCGCGTTGTCGAGCACCGACGAGAGCGCGCCAGCCAACCAGAAGAACTGCCCAGGCTGCTCCAGTCCGAGCGAGGGAGCCTGCCGCGTCAGGAGCTGCAACGCCGGCACCATGGTGACGAAGATGCCGGCGAACAGAATGGCGACTTCGTAGATGGGGCCGAGGCGAAAGTCGTTGTCCTGGCGCGGTTTCCGTGGGGCCAACCACAGCGAGACGGCCATCAGCCCGATCATCACGGCCTCGCGGAAGGGTGACGGCAGGAACACCGAAGCAACGACGAGCACCAGCAGGCCCACGTTCATCCAGCCGGTGACGCGGAGGGGCTCGGCTTGCTCGCGGTCCCGAGCGACCACGACCGTCGTCTCCCGGGCATAAGCGCGGCTGTCCAAATAGTAGAAGAGGCCGAGCAGATAGCTCATGGCGAACAGCCAGACCGGCCACAGACGCAAGGTCCAAACGAAGGGAACGCCGCGCAGGTAGCCCAGGAACAGCGGCGGATCACCGAGCGGTGTGAGCAGGCCGGCGCAGTTCGAGACGATCAGGATGAAGAAGAAGGGCAGGTGCCCGACGTGCTGGCGCTGCTGGTTCGTTCGCAAGAAGAGGTGGATGAGCAGCATGCTCGCCCCGGTCGTACCCATGACGTTGGCGAGCAGGGCCCCGCTGGCCAGGATCAACGTGTTGTGGCGTGGGGTGGCGAGCAAGTCTCCCTCCACGTGAACGCCGCCCGCCACGACATAGAGGGTCGCCAGCAAGCACAGAAAGGATCCGTACTCCTGGAGCGCATGCCCGAGAGCCTGAGGCTCGGTGCGCAGGAGGAAGAGCGCCACCGGGAGGCCCAGGATCGCCACCACCAGCGCCTTGCTGCGATTGGCATCCCAGAAGTGTGGTGCGGCCAACGGGAAGATGGCGATGGCTGCCAGCAGGAGGGCGAAGGGCGCCACCGAGAGCAGGGACAGCGTGGTCGAGTCGGGCACGGGCGGGGACGAACGCCTCGGTCGCGAGGGAACGAGACTTCTGGCAAGGGCTCGGGAAAGAGCTCAGTCGGGGCTGAACGTGAAAGGAACCTCGAACACGCTCGGGCGGCTGGTCGCGCTCGCTTGCGACGGCTGAGCGGCAGGCGAGCCCACGTTCGCCTGGGTAGCGGCGGCCCCGCTCGGCTGCGCCGTGAGCGCGAGGCGACGCAGCGCCGACGCGAGGCAAGCCACGAACTCATCGTCACCGCCGACTCGCTGATCGAACGCCGCATCGGTCACGGTGCCGCTCGGCGCGACCGACAGGCGGGCCACCAAGTCGACCTTCGCTTGCGGCGACCTCGAGAGCAGCGCCTCGTAACAGCTGCGGTAGGACGCGAAGCCGCTTCGCACCGCGCGCGCGGCGGCGTGCGGATCTTCCGACCCTCGAACCACCGTCGGTTCTCCAACGCGTAGCCTCGGGCCCTCTCGACGACGCGAGGACTGGGGCGCATCCGTGGGCACAGCAGCAGCGGGTGCCGACTCGGACGGCGACGGTACAGCGGCCGACGGCGCATCGCCCGAAGGCGCATCAGCCGACGGCGAAGCCGACGGCGGTGAAGCCGACGGAGCTGCGGACTCCGCAGGCGATGGCGTCTTTGCCTCGGTTCCTGCGCCACCGCACGCCAACAGGCACAGGCCGAGCAGCCCCAGAATCGACGAGCGGCGGGCGAACGACGACGTCACGGCTTGCACTCACCGACCGTCGCGACACCTTGGCCCGCGCCATGGGCGGCGCAGGCGTTCCCGTAGGTCTTGCCGTCACAGCCGCAGACGGGTGAGTAGTCCTGCGTGCAGACGCTCGGTCGCGGCCGACAGACGGCCTGAGCATCCGCGGCGCCGCAGTACTGCCCGGGCTCGTAGGCGCAGTACTCGGTCGCAGAACAGGTGTCTCCAGCGCGCGCGCCGCAGGCGCGCTCTTCGAGGCAGGCCTTCTCGGTGCACGCCACCGCGCCCGTCTCGGTGCAGGAGCACTGATTGCAGTTGTCCTCCGAGGGAAACTGCTCGCCGACCGCATGGTGACTCCCCGCGTACTCACAGCCGTCGGCGGACGTTCCCCCGGCGACGCCGTCGGGCGGCTGTGCGCTACCACCGCAGGCTGCGACAGCGCCGCAAGCGAGAACGACGAAAGAGAGCGAACCCCACCAACCAGCGCGTGCACGAACGACCATGGGCCAAGCCTTCCGCAGCAGGGACCAATCGGTCAAGCGGGCCAGTCGGAGCGCCCGGATCGCCCGAGGGGACGGATTTACGCTGGTCCCCACGCGTGCCAGAACGGCACACCATGAGCGAGCCGAATCACTTCCGCCTTTGCAGCACCTGCAAGACGCCCATCGCCTTCGGAGCCCGCTACTGGATCTGCAGCGTCTCGACCTGCAATCGTCGTGGCACCGCCCTCTACTTCTGCAGCGTCGCCTGCTGGGACGCTCACGTCCCGGACGCCCGACATCGCGACGCCTGGGCCGAAGAAGAGACCGCCCCGACCCGCGAGGCCTACCTGGCAGAGCGCGAGGGGCGCGAAGCAACCGCGACGCGGCGCATCGTCGGCGCCCCCCGCAGCGAAGCGGCCGGCACCTCCACCGGCTCCTCTACCAGCTCCTCCCACGGCACCTCGCCCGCGACCGAGAACGACGCCGAGCTACCTCGAGACGTATTGGTCGTCGTCTCGAAGCTGAAGGCCTACGTGAAGGCGCGCTCCAATATGTCGACGTCCGATGGTGTGGTCGACGTGCTCTCGGATCATCTGCGCGAACTGGCCAACCGCGCCGTGCGCAGCGCCGCTCAGAACTCACGCAAAACGGTGCTGGCGCGCGATTTCGAGGCCGCCCTGCGTGGCACCAGCGCGAGCGATTGAGCGGGTACGCGGCATTCGCTCGCGCCTTGCCCCCCGACGCGCCCGGTGATGGGGTGTCGGGTATGAAAGAACTCATCGGATCCCTGGTGCAGAAGGCCGATCTCTCCGCTGACCAAGCGGCCCGCGTGGCCGACGTGGTGAAGGAATTCCTTTCCGACAAGCTGCCCGCCCCCCTCCAGGGACCGGTCCTGAGCGCGCTCTCGGGTGAGTCCGTGGATTCGGCCGCCGACAAGGCGAAGGATCTGCTCGGCAAGCTGTTCTGAACTCGGCGAGCCGTGGGCTCGAGTAGCTGCGCAGTCGCTCTGTTTCCGAGGTGACCACGGTCGCCGTGCCTTCCGAGGCAGCGTGCTGCGCAGTCGCTCTGTTTCCGAGGCGGCGTGCCTTCCGAGGCGGCGAGTCACCGAGCCGCCGTGCCGTCGTGCCGTTCAGAACGGGAGTCGCGGGAATCGCGCGATGTGCGGTAGGGTGGCGGCCGGGAGAACATGACCAAGAGAATCGCCATCAATACCGGAGGCGGCGACGCCCCCGGCCTGAACGCCGTGATTCGAGCCGTCGCGCTCAGTGCTCTGAACCGTGGCTGGGAGGTCCTCGGCATTCGCCGCGGCTACCAGGGCATGCTGGAAGACGGCGCCGACTCGATTCTCACCCTCGACCGTGACGCCGTCCGCGGCATTGGCCACCTGGGTGGCACGATCCTGGGCACGACCAACCGCGGCGATCCATTCACGTACCCCACCTCGGTCGATGGCAAGATGGTGCCGACCGACGTGTCGTCGCGCATCGTGGAAAAGTTCCGCGACCTGCGGCTGGATGCGTTGGTAGCCCTGGGCGGCGACGGCTCGATGAGCATCGCGCACAAGCTGATGCAGCGAGGCCTCGGCCGCGTGATCGGTGTGCCCAAGACCATCGACAACGATCTGCTGGGAACCAGCATCACCTTCGGCTTCTCGACCGCGGTGGAGACGACCACCGATGCACTCGACAAGCTGCACTCGACGGCCCAGGCGCACCAACGCGTCATGGTCGTCGAGGTGATGGGTCGTCACGCCGGTTGGATTGCGTTGCACGCCGGCATCGCGGGCGGTGCCGACGTGATCTTGATCCCGGAGATCCCGTTCTCTTTCGAGACGGTGTGCGCGAAGATCGAGCAGCGCTACCGCAGGCGCCGCGACTTCGCGATCGTGGTAGTGGCCGAGGGGGCCAAGGAGGCCGGCGCCGAGGCGCTCTACAAGCAGGGCAAGGACGCGTTCAAGGAGCACGCTGTCTTGGGCGGCATCGCCGAACAACTCGCCCGGCGCATCGAGGAGCGTACGGGGCGCGAGGCGCGCTCGCTGGTGCTCGGCCACCTGCAGCGCGGCGGCTACCCGGTGGGTGCCGATCGCCTGCTGGCGCAGCGGCTCGGTTCGGCGGCCGTGCGCTACCTGGCCGATACGGAAGAGAGTGGTCTGGTGGCCATGAACGGCGACGTGATCTCGCTCGTGCCGTTCTCGCAGGTGACCGGCGGGACGCGCGCGGTAGAGATCGGCAACGACACCGTCGCCACGGCGCGCGACACCGGCATCTGCTTCGGTGACGAGCCTTCCGATCGCTTCGGCGGGCCCGCGCCTCGCTGATCCGAAACGACGGATCGGGACGGGGGCTGCTCCCCCTTCCCGGTTCGTCGTCCGCGGCCTCGTCCCCAGCCTCGTCCCCGCCCCGACTCACTCCAGAGCCGAGCTGGCCAGCGGAGGCGCCATCTCCGGTCGCTCGGGCTTGCGCAGCACACGGGACCAATCGACGCGGCCGGTCGCCTGCATCAGGACGAACAGCGTGAGGATGGCGAGCACCGTGATGGTGAGCCCGGTGAAGCCCTCCCAGAAGTGCGCCAGCGAGAACACGATCAAGTAGACGAACTGCGCCAACGCCACCTCGACGAAGGCGAATCGGGCCGACACGACGAGCCTCAGGTAGCTCACCACGAGCACCATGCTGACCACGCTGCAGATTGCGAAGGCCACGGGCACCGACACGTGGTCGACCGAATAGGCGAACAGCAGGTGGAAGGAGAAGAACGCGCCGCTGATGAACAGGTAGTTCACGGGGTGGATGTTCAGGCCACGCAGCGCAGCGAGCACGAACAGCACCAGGAAGAAGAAGAACAAGCTCACCGGCGCCGAGAACGACAGCGCGGCCGCCAGCTCACCAGGCTGAATGTGCGCCGGCATGGTCATGCCGATGCCCTGTCCGGTGACCGTGGTCTTGAAGTTCCAGCGCAGGTCCCAGCCCGAACCGACCCGAGCTCGGGTCGACGGTGACAACGTGTCCGCGGGGAAGTCCACGTCCGCGAAATCGGTCTTCATGGCCAGCTCGAAGTTCTCGAGGCGCTGCACACCCTCCGCCGGGCGATAGCTCCAGTTGCCGATGCCTCGGCTCACGTAGCCGAGCGCGAAGCTGACCTTGTCTCCCTGCTTCACCGGAATCTGCAGGTCGAACAGGCCCGCCTGGGGATTCAGGGCATCACGGCGGTCCTCGCCGTTCACCTCGAACGACAGTCGGTCGTAGAGGGCCGAGGAGCTCGGCAGCGGCAGCCGCACGCGGACGTGACCCGGGCGCGCGTCGCGGTGCTCGTAGGTGTAGGCGCCCTTGAACGCCACGTCGTAGAGCGCGTACCAAACCAGTCCCTTCTGCCGCGCATCGGAGTGCAGGCTCACGTCGAGCGCGCTGGCGCCGAGCGACATGGGCTCACCGACGGGTGGCTTGCTCTTCATCACGTAGCGGCTGCCGTCGGCCGCCACTTGGACGTCCAGGATCTCGCCGTCCATGTTCACTTGCCCGGCTTCGGCCGTGACCGTCACGCGCATCTTCTCGGCGACGGCCCCGACCGGAAAGAAGGCCAGCGCCGGCGCCGACTGCTGCTGGGGCACGCCCCACAGATTGGCGACCGCGTCGCCCAAGCGCTCGGCCTGGGACGAGGCGCGACCTTGGGTCACCCCACCCAGGATCATCCAACCCACCAACGCCACCATGTAGACGAACCCGATGCCGAATATCCTCAACAGTCCCATGTCCTGCTCCTCGTTCGGCTCCCCGCGAGCCAACCTGGGAACAACCTAGGGAACGACCGTGCAAGGCCCCGGCAGAGCTCGCGCAAAGGCCGCGTCGAGATCGTGCAAAACTCGTGCAGCTCTGTCGCCGCTGCTGCACCGGTGGCAGAGTGGTCCGTGAGAGGGACCTCGAGCTTGCAGCGCCGCATCCTGGTAGCCGACGACGACGGACACATCCGCGAGGTGGTGCGCTTCGCGCTCGACCAGGCTGGCTTCCAGGTCGTGGAGGCCATCGATGGACGCTCCGCCTGGCAGGCATTCGAGGCCGGCGGGTGCGAGCTGGTCGTGCTCGACTTGGTCATGCCGGGCCTGGACGGGCTCGAGGTCTGCCGGCG
>DATIDO010000321.1:0-7524 GCA_035456245.1 Polyangiaceae bacterium | reverse complement strand
CCTCCCTCCCGACGCCTGCTCCCGGTCGGCTGCTCCCGGTCGCCCTGTCGACTCGCCCGTCGGCCCGTTGGCCGGCTCATCGTCGAGCAGGGGGCGACCCGTCCGTCGGTCCGGCTCCAGGCGAGAAAAGATTGTTCATTCTGAGGATTTAGATTCGTTCGCTCGGGACGTCGTTCGCTTGAAACTGAGCGCCCGACCAGGCTAAATTTCACCCGTGTTCGAGGCCGCGCTGCGCCCTCCCCTCCGAAATCGGACCGGACCCGGAGGATCGTCCAGATCCCGCCCGGCCCTCGTGCGTCCAAAATCGTTGCTCCGGTGCCGCCCCGCGGACGGTCAGGCCCACCCGTGACCGACGGACATGCCGAGAGCACCGACGAGATGCTCATGATCCGCTACAAGCGCGGAGATCGCGCCGCCTTCGCCGAGCTGGTGCGTCGCTACCAGACCGCGCTGTTCAACTTCGCGTTGCGCTACGTGAAGCGGCGCGAGGCTGCGCGGGACCTGACCCAAGAGGCCTTCCTGCGGGTGGTGCGACGAGCGGGTGAGTTTCGCCACGAGTCCCGCTTCTCGACCTGGGTCTACGCCATCCTGCGCAACCTCTGCTTGGACGAGCTGCGCCGTTACAAGCACCGCGATCACGCCTCACTGGACGCGACCCGCGACGACGGCAGCGCCTGGATCGACAAGGTGCCCTCGACCGGAGTGAAGGACGACGCCGAGCGGGGCGTGGAACAAGAGCGCCTGCGCGTGGGCCTGAGCCGCGCCATCGACGCGTTGCCCGACGAGCAGCGCGAAGTGTTCCTCTTGCGACAGCTCGGCGGCATCCCCTTCGCCGACATCGCCACGATCACCGAAACGCCGGAAAACACCGTGAAGAGTCGCATGCGCTACGCGCTCGACCGACTGCAGAAAGAGCTGAGCGAGTACGAAGAGTACGCGCGCGCGCTGAGGTGACATGGACTGCGAGCGCTTCGACAAGATGAGCCTCGAGCTCTTGTACGGCGAGCTCGACGAGCTGGCCGCGGCGGCCACGCGTCGTCACCTGCACCATTGCACTCGCTGTCAGGGCGTGTGGAACCGCCTGCGCGTGACGCGCGATCTGTCCGATCCTCCGCTCGAGGACCCGCCCGCGGATTTGTTCGAGAGCATCATGGCGGCGGAGCGCGAAGCGCAGCGGCGCTTGCCGCTGCGTGAACGCTTCGGTCGTGGCGTGAGCATCTTGGCCGGCTACGCCATGCGACCTCAGCTGGCGATGGCTGCCTTGCTACTCTTGATGGTCGGCTCGAGCGTGTTGTTCATGCGCTCGGCACCCAATGGTCGCGACCGCATCGGCGCGAGCGAGCTGGGTGCGCCGGCTGCCGAGGTGGTGGCCGAACCCGAGAGAGCGCGAGTCGCCTCGAACGACGAGCTGGCGACCGACGAAGCGGCGATGCCGGTGGGAGCAGCGCGCGCGGAGGCAGCGCCGAGCGCGGCGGGGCCTGCGGCGGACGCGACCGCGAGCCAGAGCAAGCCCGAGCGAGAGGGCTACCGCGAGGCCATGGCTGCCTACCAAGAGGGTCGCTACGCCGAAGCCGAGAGGCTGTTCAGCGAGGTGGCCGCCGCGGGAGGCGAGAAGGCCGCCGCAGCAGCTCTGCACGAAGCACACGCGGCTCGCAACGGCTCGGGCTGCCAGCGCGCAACGGCTCTCTACGATCAGGTCACCAGCCGCTACGCCGGTAGCACCGTGGCCGACGAGGCCGCTTGGCAGGCGGCCAGTTGCTACCAGGCGCTCGGTCAGATTGCGCGCGCACGCGCCCACTACCAGGCCCTGGCCAGCACCCCGGCCTATCGGGCTCGCGCCGAACAGGCGATCGCCAGCCTGACCCCGGCCGTCGCAGCAGCGGAGCCCGCGGCCGAAGCCGAGGCTCCTACCGACGAGGCCAAAGCGGCTGCGAGTGCGGCGCCGGCCAAGGCGGCTGCCACCACCAAGCCCGCAGCAGCAGCCAAGCCAGCCAGCCCCCCCGCAGCGACGGCTGGTCCCGCGCTGGAATGAGCAGCGCGCGTTAGCTCGAGGTGTCGCGGACGTAGGCGATCGTGTGGATCGCTTCGACAATCCGCTCGCGGTCTTCGCTAGCCAGGTCGACGAACTGGATGCCCATGCCGCGGTTCCGGCAAGGCGAGAATGGCCGGTGCTGGTTCACCCACTGCACCCGCCCTGGCAGGACGAACCCCGCCGACCCCTGGGGCGCGAAGCGCAGGGACACCAGGGTGCCCACCTCGAACGGAGCCTCGCAGGCGACGAAGATGCCCAGCTCGGAAATGTTGGTAATCGCCGCGTAAAGGAACGTCTCGTCCGTCACGCAGTCGACGGCCCATTCGATGGGGAAGCGTTCGGCGGAACGTCGATTCGCGCCGTCTTCCTGGTCAGCCGCAACCACGTCTCGCCCATAGCGCCTAGGTTTCCCGCTGTCACCCGTCCCGCTGCCCGGCCCACCGGGAAGTGGCTCCTCACGCCAAAACCCCTGCCTCGTCGGAGTCGGATTTGCGCGGAGGCCCCGGACAGTGCATGTAGCGGCCCTCATGCGCTTCGGAACCGTCGCACTCTTTGGCCGCACGAACGTGGGCAAGTCCACGTTCTTGAACTGCGCGCTGGGAGAACCGCTGGCCATCACCTCGCCGCTGCCCCAGACCACCCGGGACGCGCTGCTCGGCGTGGCCGTCCACGGTGACGCGCAGATTGCCTTTCTCGACACGCCCGGCATCCACAAGCCCCGCACCGAGCTTGGCCGCCGCATGAACGGTGCAGCCCTCGACTCGGCTCGCGCCGCCGATCTGATCGTCTGCGTCACCGACTCGTTCACCCATGCCCCGAAGCCGTCCCGCCTGGGCGGCGCTCCCAGCTCCCCCTGGGACAGCGAATGGATCCGCCCCGGTGACAAGGAGCTCTTCACCAGCCTGCAGGCGCTGACGGACAAGCCCAAGATCCTGCTGATCAACAAGGTCGATCTGACGCGCGACAAGCGCGTGCTGCTGCCCATGCTGGAGGCCTACACGGCGGCCACCGATTTCGCCGCGCTGGTGCCCACCAGCTTTCGACGCAGCGAAGGCATCGAGGCGGCGCTCGAGGAGATCGCCCGTCACCTCCCAGAGGGTCCGCCCGGCTACGACCCCGACACACTGACGAACCGGCCGGTGCTCTTCTTCGTGCGCGAGTACGTGCGCGAGGCCGTGCTGAACCAGCTGAGCAGCGAGGTTCCCCACGCCGTTGCCGTATCGATCGATCACGCCGACGAACAGCCGGAGCTGTTGCGCTTGGGCTGCACGATCCACGTGGAAAAGGTGGGCCAGCGCAAGATCGTCGTCGGCAAGGGCGGCGAGCGCATCAAGGCCATCGGCATCGCTGCGCGCGAGCGCATCGAGGCGCTGGTGCAGAAGAAGGTGCACCTCGAGCTGTTCGTTCGCATCAGCTCGGAGTGGAAGGACGTTCCGCGACAGCTGGCCGAGCTCGGCTACGACGACAGTCAGTTCGGCGCAGCCTACGACAGCGAGGAGCCGTCATGACCCCCATCGTTGCCATCGTCGGCCGCCCCAACGTCGGCAAGAGCACGCTCTTCAACCGCCTGGCCGGTGCTCCGCTCGCCATCGTCCACGACGAGCCGGGCGTGACGCGCGACCGCAACTACGCCGACTCGCAGGTGGCCGGTCGCCCCATCACGCTGATCGACACGGGCGGCTTCGACCCGACGACGGACGATCGCATGGGGCAAGGCATCGCCCGCCACGTGCGGGCAGCCATCGCGGAGGCCGATCTGATCCTGTGCGTGCTCGACGGCAGCTTGCCGCCGACCGGCCCCGATCGCGAAGCCGTCCAGCTGCTGCGCCGCAGCGACAAGCCGGTGCTCTACGTGGCCAACAAGATGGACGCCCCCGAGCGCGAGTGGACGCTGGGCGATCACCATGCGCTCGGTATCCCGGAGCTCATTCCGGTCTCGGCGCTGCACGGCCGCCGCACCGGCGCGCTCGAGGCGGCCATTCTCCGCCACCTACCGCCCGAGGTCCCGGTCGACGAGGCCGAGGCCGACGAGCACCTGCTGCGCATCGCCCTGATCGGCCGACCCAACGCCGGTAAGTCTTCGCTCTTCAACCGGCTCTCGGGCAAGGAGCGCTCGTTGGTCGACGATCGCCCCGGCACCACCCGCGACCCCATCGACTCGACCATCGAGTACAAGGGCTCGCGCTACCTGATCGTCGACACGGCCGGCGTCCGCCGTCGCTCCAAGGTCGAAGAGGGTGTCGAAGCCGAGAGCGTGATCCGCTCCATCCGCGCCGTGGCGCGCGCCCACGTGATCGTGCTGATGTGCGACGTCACCGAGGGCATCGCCGATCAGGATGCCCGGCTGATCGGCCTCGCCATCGAGCGCGGTCGCGCCGTGGTCGTGGGCCTCAACAAGGCCGACCTGATCCCGCAAAACGAGCTGAAGAAGCACCGCGACGAAGCGGCGCACTCGCTGCACTTCGCCACTTGGATCCCCATCGTCAACCTGAGCGCCAAGACGGGCTTCGGCGTCGGCCAGCTGATGTCGACCATCCAGGAAGCCGGCACGGCCATGCGCAAGCGCATCGGCACCTCCGAGCTGAACCGCTTCTTCGAAGGCGTGCTGGCCGAGCGCCAGCCGCCGACGCGTGGAGGCAAGGCGCCGCGGCTCTACTACATCACCCAGACGTCGGTGAGCCCGCCCACGTTCGTGGCCTTCTCCAGCTCGCCGGAGAACATCGACGAGAGTTACCGCCGTTTCGTGCAGAACCGCATCCGCACCACCTTCAACTACGAAGCCGTGCCGCTGCGAGTGTTCTTCCGCGGACGCGGACGCAAAGAAGAGGGCTGAGAGCCCGCTCGGCCGCGTTTTTTTTGGCGCGGCCTTGTCAGGCTCGGCGCGTCACGCTCGGCCCAACAGGCTCGGCGCGTCAGGCTCGGCCCAACAGGCGATCCGTCAGCTGCCAAAGCCCCGCCGGCTCGTGCAGCGGTTCACTCCAATCCGGCACGAGGAGGGGCCTCGGCAGTCGCTCGCCGAGTGAACGGATGGCCTCGGCTTCGTCGTTCGCTCGCGCGGCATCGAAGCGCACGGCCGCGAGCAGCCTCGGCAAATCCTCGTCCGTCAGGCCCAGGCCGCGCACCGTCTCGTCCTCACGCAGCGCCTCCAGCTCGGGCACCGGGCCGGGATGGGGTGTCGTCCGGTTCAGGACCAGCGCGCCCACGGACAGGCCGCGCGCGCTCAACGCACGGGCGAACGTCTCGGCCGCGCGCACCGAGTCCGACTGCGGGGAGCTGACGAGGACGTAGCCGAACTCGGCCGAGCCCAGGCGCGCGCCCACGTCCTCCGCGCGCTCCGCAAACCCGCCGAACAGCCCGTCCAGGAGCGAGAGTAGCCCGCCGAACTCGTCGAGGAGTGAAGCGCCCGTAATCTTGCCGACCCGCTGCAGCAGGCCCCGCACGCCCGCGTTCACCAGTCGCAGGCCCAGCTTGCCACCGCTCGAACGACCGATGCGCGAGAGCGTCTTGGTGAGCGGGCTGCCCACCACCTCGCGCATGCGATCGGGCGCGTCGAAGAAATCGAGCGCGCGTTCGCTGGGCGGCGTATCCAGGATGATCGTGTCGTAGCGCCCCTCGGCCAACAGGGCCTGCACCTTTTCCATCGCCATGTAGGCGTGCGTCCCGGCCAGGTGCCGCGAGAGGTGCTGGTAGATGCGGTTGCTCTTCACCAGCGCACGCACCTCGGCGTTGGGTGCGTGCGTGTCGATCAGCTCGTCGAACGTCCGCCCGGCGTCGAGCATCATCACCGTCAGCTGCCCTGCTGCCGGCAGCCCGGGTCGCCCCAAGAACGCGTCGTCGACCCGCACCTCGTCGGTCGAGAAGTTCGGCAGGCCCAAGCTCTGGGCCAGCCGACGCGCTGGGTCGATCGTCAGGCACAAAGTTCGCCGTCCGAGGCCGCGCGCCGCCAAGGCCAGCGCGGCAGCCACCGTCGTCTTGCCTACCCCGCCCGTGCCCAAGGTGACGATGACGCGATGACGAAGCAGCATGGCGGTGACCGCGCTCGGCGATCCAGCGCCGCTCCGCTCGGGTTCGCCTGCACGTTCGCCCGCACTCAGCATCGGGGTTAGCATAGACGCGTGAAGGGATTCGTCGACCTCCATTGCCATTGGCTCCCGGGAATCGACGACGGCGCGCGCACGCTGGAAGAGGGGGCCGAAATGCTGCGGCGCCTCCATCGCGCTGGCTTCTCGCACGTCGTGGCCACGCCGCACATTCGCCCGGCCATGTTCGAGAACCGCGCGCCCGATCTCTTGCGGCGCTTCGTCGAGATCCTGCCGCTCTTGCGCGAGCTACCCGACCAAGCCGAGCTGCCCGAGGTCTCGCTGTCCAGCGAACACTTCTACGACGATCTGGTGTTCGACGAGCTCCGCGCGGGCCGAGGACTTCCGTTCCGCCTCGGCACCGATTTCGCGCGGACCGACTTCGCGCGAACCGACGGACGAACCGACGGACGAACCGACGGACGAACCGACGCCCGCGTCGGTGGTACCTTGCTGATCGAGTTCCACGATCTGCCCGGCCCCGGCGCGCTCGAGCGGCGCCTGGGAGAACTCACCAGCCGCGGCTACCTGCCGCTCATCGCTCACCCGGAACGCTACCGAGAGCTGTGGCGCGATCCGGCGCGCCTGGAGAGCGCGCTCGAAGCCGGAGCGGTGGCGCTCTTGGATGTCGCGGCCGTACTCGGCAAGTACGGTGCCGAACCGCGGCGCACCGCCGAACGGCTGCTCGAGTTGGGCCTGTACGAGGCGGCATGCTCGGATGCCCACCGCCCATCCGACGTGGACGACGCCGCGGCCGGCATCGACTGGCTGTTCGCCCAACGCGGGGCCGACGAAGCACGTTTTCTGCTGGAGGAGGCCCCGCGGAGCCTGCTCCACGACAGCATCCCAGCGTGAAATTGGGCCCGGAACGGCGAACTTCGCTAACCTCGCCGCCATGCTGGTCTCCCCCACTCCACGTCGGACGGGCCCCACGCGACGCGCGGGTCATCGTTTCGCCACTTGGGCGACCGGGCTGGTGCTCGCCAGCCTGACACTCGTGGCCCCCGCTCGCGCCCGCGTGCAGCACAGCACCGGCTACAGCAAGAGCCAGACCTTCAACGGAGCGCTGCGCTTCATCCGCATCGATCACGGCTACAAGGTGACGGAGAAGGACGCGGAGAACGGCTACCTGCTGTTCGAGTACAAGACCTCCTCCGCCGAGCCGACGACCGGCAGCGTCGAGGTCATCGAGCAGGAAGAGGGCGTCCTGGTGGTCGTCCAGCTCGCCAAGATGCCCGAGCACCACGAGCGCTACCTGGCCGAGGGCCTCCTGGCCAAGCTGCGCTCGGACTACGGCGAACCGCCGCAGCGCCAGAAGCCCGAGAAGGACAAAGCCAAGGACAAGGCCAAAGAGAAGCCTCGCAAGGAGGGCGACGAGGACCGCCCGAGCGGCGAGCCGGAGCCCGACCGCGG
>DATIDO010000320.1:0-14430 GCA_035456245.1 Polyangiaceae bacterium | reverse complement strand
CCGCCTCGCCGAAGAAGGCACCACGTCCTTCGGGCGTGGGCGCGAGCGGCGCAACCAAGGGAGCGAGCGGCACGGCCGAGTCGGGCACGCCTCCGACCGAGGCCGAGGTGCTCGACGCCCTCGAGGCCGCCGCCGCTGCTCGTGCTGCCTCCGAGGCCAAGCCAGGCGAACCGAAGCCGCCGGAGACCAAGCCGGCCGATGCGAAGCCGGCCGAAGTGAAGCCGGGCGAGGCGCTCGTCGAGCCCACGGGCCCCAAGCCCGAGGTGCCCGACGCCCTCAAGCCGACCCCAGCGCCCCCGCCCGCGACGCCCTGATCCGGGGGCTCCGGAGCGGTGCCCGCGGGGCCAATTCGGTTGAATCCGAGCCCGTCCGAGCATCGACAGGGGAAGACTTTTCCAGCGCAGGTTGGGAAAAGAGCGCAACCATCCTCCCGGGGACGAAATTGGCAGGTTCGGCGTCTCGACCGATCAGGTAACCTGCCAACCGACATCGCAGGAAAAGGTGCGAGGGGGACTCGTTACCTGGTGGGCGACGGCGGGCGTCGGTTCGACGCGGAGCAGGAGAAGAGATGAGTCATTCGGCATTGGAGACGGCAGGGCAGCGCTTCCTCTCACTCGCGCTTCAGCAGGCGCTCGAGGATGGATGGCTCACGGCAGACGACTTCGTCACGACGTTCTCGCCCGACGCGGTGATGAGCGCGCTCGAGAAGGCGCCCGAGCTGCGCGCCAGCGTGCTGGTGGGCGCCGCCGGTGTGCACGAGCGCATCGCGCCCAAGAAGTCGACCACGGCGGCGGCCGAGGATCTGCGCATCGCACTCGCCGAAGGCGTGTGCACGCCCGCGCTGTTGCTCGAGTTGTTCGCGCTCGATGATCGCGTTCGCTACTCGTCGAACGACGAGCTGTGGGCGCTCTACGTGCGTGACGGCTTCTGGACGCAGAGCTCGGAGCGCGCGCGTTTGCGTATGCGGCTCTTGCTCTCCACTGCCCTCGAGCAGGGCCTGATCCGCCTCGGCGAAATCATCGAGTCCGTCAGTGCGTTGCGCCTGGCCTCGGACCTGCCCAAGCCGCTGCTCGAGAAGGCGCTGGTGCGCGCGATCGAGAACGGTCGCGCTGGCGCGCCCTTCGACGCCGAGGCGCTCTTCGACACGCTGCCCCTGGAAGACTGGGTCGCGCACGTCCCCCTGCCGCTGCTCTGGGAGCAGGTGGTCACGTCCCGAGTGCTGCCGGCTACCGGCGTACTCACGCTCGCTGCCCCCGCACCCGCAGCGCCTGCTCCGCCAGTGCCTGCTCCACCAGCGCCTGCTCCACCAGCCGAAGAGGCCACGGCCGAGGCCGGCACCCCTGCCTCGCGTCCCACGCCGCACCCCGCCAGCGAGACCGAAGCGCGGTCGCGTGCCACCGAGAACCTGAAGCGCCTCGATCGACTGCCCCCTCGCCTCGATGAGCTGCACACGCCGACGCTTCTGGCCATCGACGGCATGTACGCCGATCTGCTGGCCACTACCGACGACGAGGAACGAGCGCAGATCATCCGTGACGCGTTCCCCAACGCGCAGATGTTGGAGCAGGCGCTGTTCGCGGTCGCCGAGGCGCTCGACCCTCGACTGAACGCCGAGGCCCTGCGGGCTCGCGGCGCCGAGGGTGAGGCTCTGATCACGTTGGTGTTGTTCGAGGAGCGCCGGCGCCAGAGCGGACGACCGAGCGGCTTCGCGGGTAGCCCGTCGCGTCCGCCGGGCCCGGTGAACTCGCCGGCACCGCCCTTGGCCAGCGAGGAGCCTGGAGCCACGCATCGCCCCTCGTCGGTGCCGCCGCCCCTGCCGCAGAACACCGCCAAGCGCTCGGTGCCGCCGCCGCCCCTGCCCGCGCAGGCTGGTCGCCGCGGTCGCTGAGCACTTCGGGGGCCCGTGAAAGCGGCTACGGCCGGCCGCGGGCCCCGCGTGCGATGCAGCGGGGACCGCCGGCAAGCTGGTGGGGGCTCGCGTTCGGGGCGCCTTGCTCCACGGGGACCCGTTTGGAATCTTCCGCCCCCTCATGATCGAGCGTCTCGCCCGCCTGCTCACGCGTTTCTCCGTGGACCGCCCCTTGTTGGTCTGCGTGTTGTTCTTCGCGCTGTTCGGCGCCGGCTTCGCCGCGTCGCGTCGCCTCGAGCTGCGCCTCAACTACATGGAGCTCCTGCCCGAGGACGCTCCGGAGGTCGTGGACCTCAAGTGGGTGATGAAGAAGGCCGGAACCGAGGGCTACTTGGTCACCGAGCTGGTCGGCGGCACGCGTGAGGAGCGCCTGGCCTTCGCCCCGGAGCTCGCGCGCGTCCAAGAGGATCTGCCCGAGATCCGCTACGCCGAATATCGCTACGACGTGCCGTTCTTCCGCCGCAACGTCGGCTCGTTCCTGCCTCTCGACGAGCTGCAGCGCTTGCGTCGCGAGCTGGACGAGAAGGTGAAGAAGGGCATCGAGGACAGCTTCGATCTCGGCCTCGATGACGAGAAGCCGGCGCAGGTCGATCGCAAGGAAGTGGACGAGCAGTTCGCCAAGCTGGAGAAGGCCATCCCCCCCGAGTTCGTCGAGGACGCGGCCAAGGAGCGGCTCTACATCCTGGCCAAGCCGGCCATGACGTCGATGGGCGTCACCCAGGTCAACGACATGTTGGCCCACGTCGACGAGGTGACGAAGGCCGCCATCGTCCGCTCGGGCAAGCCGTTTTCGGCTGGCTACGGCGGCCCGGCGGTGTTCATGAAGGCCTTCAACGACGGCGTGACCAAGGACCTGGGCGTGATCTCGATCGTCGCGCTGATCGCCTCGGTCGTGCTGCTGATTGCGGCCACCGGTCGCCCCTTGGCTTCACTCTTCGTGCTGTTGCCGATCGCCGGTGCCATCGCCTGTGCCATGGGTGTGGCCGCCTTCACCATCGGCCACCTCAACATCATCTCCAGCCTGCTGGTCGCCATCTTGCTCGGCCTGGGCGTGGAGTTCGGTATCCACCTGATCCTGCGCACCAACGAGGCGCGCAGCCAGCTGCCGCTGCGTGAAGCCCTGCTCGAAGCGGTACCCGAGACGATGGACGGCGCCTTCTCGGGCGCCATCACCAACGCCGCCGCCTTCGGCGTCCTGATCTTCGCCAGCTTCTCGGCCTACCGGCAGTTCGGCGGCATCGCAGCGGCCGGCATCCTGATGTCCTGGCTGTTCACGTACTCGCTCTTGCCGGCGCTGATCGTGGCGACCGAGCGCTTCCTGCCGGGTTGGGTGATCCGCAAGACCAACGCCGAGGCTGGGCGCTTCTTGCCGCCGCGCCCGGTGCTCGTGCTGCTGGTGGCTGGCATCCCGCTGCTCGCCGCCTTCGGTGCCTGGGCCATGCCGCGAGTGGGTCTGGAGCGGTCCTTCAACGCGCTGAACGGCGACAGCGTGCCGGATCCGGTCGGAGGCCGCGCCGCCAAGGCCATGAACTCGACCCTCACGCCCGCCTTCATCTGGGTGAAGGACATCCCCTCCGCCCAGCGCGTCGAGGCCATCTTCGCGGAGTTGAAGAAGGCCGATCCGAACCCCCGCGGCTCGATCATCGACTCGACGGTGTCGCTGGGCCGCGTCATCCACCAGGACTAGGACGTGCGACGTCAGGAGCTGCTGGCCATCCGCAAGGACCTGCGCCGCCTGCCCGACGACATCACGGCCGCTCACCGCGCGCGGCTCGACGACTTCGAGATCGCCGCCGAGGCGCCGCCGCTCACGCTCGCCACCGTGCCCGAGGAGCTGAAGCGCAAGTTCACGCCGCTCGACGACGAAGGCACGTTCGTGCTGTTCATGCCCTCGCGCTCGGTGGACGACGCGCGCGAGCTCGACGACTTCGTCGACAAGTTGGAGATGGCCGTCGACCGCGCCAAGGCCGAGGGCATCACCACGCGCGTGATGAGCGAGAACCGCATCGCGGTGCACATTTTCCGTCAGGTGTTCGCCGACGCGCCGTTCATCGCTTGGTCGGCCACGCTGGTGGCGCTCGGCGTGCTGTTCTTGCTGCTGCGCAACGTGAAGGAGACGCTGGTGGTCTTCGCTCCGCTGGCGCTCGGCATGCTGATGATGGTGGCCTTCATGTACCTGGGGAAGGTGAAGCTGAACTTCATCAACATGTGCGTGATCCCCAGTATCTTCACCGTGGCCATCGACAACACGGTGCACCTCTACCATCGCTACGCGAAGGAGGGCCGCGTCCACATGCCGGTGATCCTCGCCAACACGGGCCTGGCCGTGTTGATGGCTTCGCTGGTCAACGCCTCCGGCTACACGCCCATGCTGCTGGCGGACTTCTACGGATTGAAGAGCCTCGGCTTCGTCGCCAGCTTCGGCATGCTGGGCATGGTGCTGGCCACCGTGGCCTGGTTCCCGGCGCTGCTCGCGCTGTTGCCGGAGGGCTGGCTGCGTCGGCACGGCGCCGTCGAGTCGCAGGCTGCCGCCACCCCCACCGAGGGCGTTGCCATCGTCGACGCCGAGGTGGCCGCCGCCAGCGAAGGCAACCCCGAGGCCTGAGGGGTCAGCAGGCCGGCCCATGGCCGGTCCTCGAGCGGGCCGGTCATCCTATGTCCGAGCGGCGCACTGAATGCTTGAGCAGGATCGCGGCCTCGGGCAGGATGCCCGAGTGGCGTCCGGGACCTTCTCACTCGAGCAGCGCGACGCGGTCGAGTGGCTGCGAGGGCTGCCCAGCGGTCAGCTCGATCTGCTGATCACCGATCCGCCGTACGAGTCGCTGGAGAAGCACCGCGCCGTCGGCACCACCACGCGGCTCTCCCACAGCAAGGGCTCGAGCAACGACTGGTTCGAGATCTTCCCGAACACGCGCTTCCCCGAGCTGTTCGCCGAGGTCCATCGCGTGCTGAAGAAGAACGCGCACTTCTACCTGTTCTGCGATCAGGAGACGATGTTCGTGGCCAAGCCGCTGGCCGAGCAGGCCGGCTTCCATTTTTGGAAGCCGCTCGTCTGGGACAAGCAGAAGATCGGCATGGGCTACCACTACCGGGCCCGCTACGAGTTTGTGCTCTTCTTCGAGAAGGGCAAGCGCAAGCTGAACAACCTGGGCGTGCCGGACGTGTTGGTCGCGCCGCGTGTCTTTCGCGGCTACCCGACGGAGAAGCCGGTGGAGTTGGCCGAGGTGTTGATCCAGCAGAGCTCGGAGCTCGGCGACACGGTGGCCGATCCGTTCTTCGGTTCGGCCTCCACGGGCGTGGCGGCGCTGCGGCTCGGCAGGAATTTCCAGGGTTCGGACACGAACGCTCAGGCGCTCGCGCTCGGGCGTGAGCGGCTGCTGGCGGCAGGGGGCGAGGAGCGGGCGCGCGCCGAGGTCGCCGACCACGCCCTGCCGCTGCCGTTCGCGCTGTGAGCCGTCTTCGGGGCGCGCTAGGAACGAGAGCGGGAGCAGTCGGATGAGAGCGCAGGACTACGCGAACTCCATCGCCGCCTACTTGGCCAAGAACCACGGCCAGCGTGGGCTGGTCGTCTACCGCGAGTTCTCGCTGGGCAAGACGATCATCGGCAAGAACCGTCGCCTCGATGTGTTCGCCCTGCACGAGCCGAGCGGTCGTGCGCTGGCCATCGAGTGCAAGTGGCAGGGCTCACAGGGCACGACCGACGAGAAGATCCCGTACGCACTCCAGGATCTGGCGGCCATGCACATCCCGGCCTTCATGGTTTACGCGGGCACGGGCTTCTCGCCCGGTGTGCTGCACATGCTGCAGAGTCATGCGCTGGCCGCCTATTGCTTGCCGCCGTCGTCGCTCGAACCGACTCCGGGTGAGACGACCGAGCTCGATCACGTCGTGGCCATGACCTTCGGTTGGTGGGACGCGCTCGTGGCGGGTCGCCAGCCTTTCGACTGGACCCGCCACGTTCCCGCTCCAGCTGGCTCGGCGAGCGAGCCGGACGACGCCGACGCGGTCGAGTCGAGCGGCTGAGCGATCAGGCGTGGGCGTGACCGGCGGTGCTCGTCCCGGCGGTGCTCGTCCCGGCGGTGCTCGTGCCGGGGTTGCGTGTGCTGGCCGGCTTGTCGCCATCTTCGCTGGCGCGGACCAGGCGACGGTCGGCGGGACGGAGCAGGTAGGAGGCGACCAACAGGCCCGTCAGCACGATGGGCGTGACGACGTTCGGCGTGGGATCGCCGGAGGCAGCGTGGGAGATGGAGGCGCTGGTCAGGTCGAAGAACATGCCCGCGTAGGCCCACTCCTTGAGCCAGGGGGTGCGGGGGAGCAGGACGGCGACGGCGCCCGCGACCTTCCAGGCGCCCAAGATTAGCAGGAAGTAGGCGGGGTAACCGAGGTGTTCCATGGCCTGGAGCATCTGGGGAGGGCGCTGGAGGTCCATGGTGCCGCCGAAGGCGAACAGGGCCGCCAGGAGGCCGGTAGAGAGCCAGTAGCCAATTTTTTGCTTCGTCATCGCAGTTTTCTCCGGGGAGGTGATCTGCGCGGGAACTTGAAGCCGGCTCGTCGCTGTGACAATTGTTCAACAATTGGCATCAGCTGACAGGATTTGATTCAAATGGGCGAACCAGCCGAAACCAGCGAGCTCCAGGCCTTCGTCCAGACCGCCGACCATCGATCGGTCTCTCGTGCAGCTCGCGAGCTGGGTGTTCCGCGCGCCACCGTCAGCCGACGCTTGGCTCGGCTCGAGGAGCACCTCGGTGTTCGTTTGCTCCGCCGCACGACTCGTAGCCTCGGCCTCACCGACGCCGGTGAGGCGTTCTACGGCTACGCCAAGCTCGCGCTCGATGCGGTGGGTCGCGCCGAGGCGGTCGTGCGGGTCGAAGAGGGCGACATCCGCGGCCCGCTGCGCATCTCGGTGCCGCCGATGCGGGACCCTTCGTTCCAGCGTTTCCTCGTCGACTTCAGTGCGCGCCATCCGTTGGTCGAGCTGCAGGTGCACAGCGCCTCGCGCTTCGTCGACCTGCAGGCGGGCGGCTATCACGTCGCGCTGCGCGCAGGCACCCACTTCGAACCCGGCTTGGTTGCGCGCAAGTTGGGGCGCGTCCCCGTGTTGCTCATGGCCGCGCCGAAGTACCTGGAGCAGCGCGGCGTGCCGACGACGCTGAAGGATCTGACTCAGCACGACTGCTTGGCGTCGTTCGATGGCTCCGAGTTGCCGCAGGCCCATTGGCCTCTGGTTCGCGGCGGCAATGTGTCGTTCCGCTTGGGCTTCGCCACGAACGACCTCGATCTGTTGCGCGTGGCGGCCGTCGAGGGTCGAGGGCTCGCCATGCTGCCGTTGCAGGGCATCGTCTCGGAGCTGGAGAGCGGCGCGCTGGTCCCTGTGTTGACCGATCTGGTGGGCGCGGAGGCGACGCTCGCTGCGGTCTACGTCGAGCGCGAGTTCATGCCGGCGGCCGTGCGGGCGTTCGTCGACGAAGTAGCCGAATGGGCCAGCGCGAATCTATTTCGCGAGGTGGTGGAGCGCTGCAGCGCGCAGGGTAAAGAGCGCCGTGTGCCGAGGCGCGCGGAGGTGGCTGCTGCGCTGACGAGCGAAGCTCGCACGCCGCGAAAGAAGCTCTAGACGACTCAGCGCCAGACGGGCGCCGGCAGGGTCTTGTCCATCATCGGTGGGCCGTAGTTCGGCACAGGCGGGAAGTCGCCGCCCGTTCGCGGGGTCTCGGGCCGCGAGGGCCGAGAGGGGCGGCCGTCATCGCCGGGACGACCGTACCGACCGTACCCACCGAAACCCCCGTAGTAGCCGCCGTAGTACCCGTAGCCGTAGCCACCGTAGTAGCGCGGGCCGTAGCCGAACGAGCGCAGCTCGTCCTTCTCGAACATGGTCACGCCGGAGTCGGAGGGATCGATCACGCGCCCTTGCCCGTCCTCGACGTAGCTCATGCCCAAGCTGATCGAGCGAGGCCGCTCGAACTCGGGCTCTTCCTCTTCGGGCGGTAAGCTGGCCACGCGACACTCGCTGCGCGGCGCGTCACTCGACTCGTCGCTGGCAGCACTGGGCGCGCCGTGAGGATTCTCGGCGACCCAGTCACGCCCCGTGGAGCCGCAGCCGCTCAATAGGAGCGTGCTCACCCAGCAGGCGACCGGGCCGCCCCACCACCGTGATGCACCGAACATGCAGCGATTCTGCCACTCGCGGGGGCGGCCGCCAATCGGGTCGTTGGGGGGGACCGGCGGATCGCGTAGTCCATCGGCGGGTGGAGTCGGTTTCCGCCGTTGGCATGGTAGGTTGGCTAGCGATGGAACGGTTGCCGGCACTCACTTTCGTGGTGGCAATGGCTCTGCTGGGGGCAGGCTGTCGGCGCGCGCCGTCACCTGAACGGGCCGTCGGTGTGCCGACCGGGACCGTCGTCCTGTCGACCGAGAGTCAGCGCTACATCCACGTCGAAACGGCGGCGGCACCTCCGGCGTCGGTCCAGCACACGCTGTTTGCTCGCGTTGCTTTCGACGAGCGTCGAGTGGCCGCGCTGGGTAGCCCGGTCGGTGGCCGGGTGAGCCGCGTGCACGTGGTCACCGGCGACAAGGTTCGCGTTGGTCAACCGCTGCTCACCATCAGCTCGACGGAGGTCGGCGCGGCCCGAGCGCAGGTGACCGAAGCGCGCGAGGCGCGCATGCTGGCCGAGCAGGTGGCTGCACGCGCGGCGCTCTTGGTGCAGCAGGGGGCGGGAAGCGTCGCCGAGCAAGAGCGTGCGGAGACGGCGCTGGCTCAGGCGCGCGCGGAGGAGCGGCGCGCTGGTCAGTCGCTCGGCGCGCTGGGCGTATCGGAGGCCGGTGGCGACTACGTGCTGAAGTCACCGATCGAGGGCGTGGTCGTGGAACGCACGGTGCAGGCGGGCAACGCGGTGAGTTCGGACGCGGGCGCGGCCCTCATCACCGTGGCCGATCTGAGCGCGGTGTGGGTGTTGGCCGACGTGTTCGAGCAAGACGTGCCGAGCATCGCGACCGGCAACGCGGCCGTGGTGCGCGTCGCAGCTCTGGGTGGGCGCGAGTTCGAGGGCACGGTGGGCTACGTGGGCGACATCGTCGACGCCACGACGCGCGCGGCGCGCGCGCGGGTGGAGCTGAAAAACCCAGACGGCGTGCTGCGTCCCGGCATGTACGCGGAGGTCGAAGTGAAGGGCCCCCAGCGGGCCGTCGCCTACGTGCCGGTGTCGGCGGTGTTGGCGCGCCGCGACGAGTTTTACGTATTCGTGCCGCAGGGCACGAGCTCGTATGCCCCGCGCAAAGTGAAGGTGGGGCGCCAGGTCGGCGATCACATCGCCGTGGTCACGGGGCTCGAGGCTGGCGAGCGCATCGTCACGCGCGGCGCCATCCTGCTCGACGCCGAGGCAAACGCCGCGCTGTAGAGTCCATCTCGAGCAGCGGCTTGGGCCGGTGTCAGGGTCGACCCTCACCCGCGGCCGGTCCCAATATCCTTCGGACCTCGATCTCCGAGCGCCGCGCTGCCGCCAAGAGATCCACGTTGCGCTCGTGCGCGTCACGCCAGGTGGTGTAGGCGTCGACCAGCTCGAGCACGCTGAACGTGCCCGCGAGGTAACCGGCTTGGGCCTCGCGCAGCATCTCGTCACCGGAGAGGATGGCGCTCCGTTCGAACTGCGTTTGCGCGCCGCGTCGACGCGCCGCCTCTTCCAGCAGGCCGTCCAGTCGTCGCGCTTCCAGCTCGACGATGCTCCGTGCGTAGCTTTCCGAGGCCTCTTTGCGGGCTTCGGCGGCGCGCACCGAGGCTTGGCCGCGATCGAGGATGGGCAGCGGCGCCGCGACACCCAGCACGACGTCGAGCTGTCCGGGGGCTTGGCCGAGTCCAGCGCCCAGCTGCAAGTTCACGCCGGGGAACACGCTGCGCTTGGCGACCGAGATGCTGGAGCGCGCCGAGGCGGCGCGTAGCTCGGCGGCCTGGACGTCCGGGCGCGTCTCGAGCAGGCGTTGGGCTTCGACCGAGCTGGGTAGCGCGCGCGGCCCATCCAACTCGTACGCCGGTTCGCCGCGTAGTTCTTCGGCACCGGGCCCCACGGCGGCGGCGAACTGGCCGCGGGCGCGGGCGCGGGCGGCGTCCGCTTCGTCGACGTCGGCTTGAATTTGCGCCAGCGCGAGGCGGATGCGGTCGCCGTCGTACTTGGGCGCCGCGCCGGCCGCGACGCGGTCGAGGATGATGCGTGCGGCCGCGCCGAGCAGGTCCCGAGCGGTACGTGCATTGAAAGCGCGGCGCTCGGCGGCCACCCAGTCGACGAGCGCGGCCTCCACGTCGCAGGAGAGTTGGAAGAAGACGTAGTCGTAGTCGCGCTGCGCCGCCGAGGTGAGATAGTCCGAGCTGCGGCCGCGCTCGGCGGGAGCGCCGGACAGTTCGAGGAACTGCGACACCTGCCAGGTCCAGGCGCCGACGCGGTCGTAGGAGCTGTTGGTCACGCCATAGGCCCAGTTGGCCGAGAGCGTGGGATTGGTCCACAGCCGGGTGTCGTGTGCATCGGCGGAGGCGGCGCGGGTGTTGGCGCGCGCCATGGCGAGCAGCGGATGCCCTTGGCGCAGCGCGCCGAGGGCGTCGACCAGGGTGAAGTGGAGCTCGCTCTTCGGGGGAGGCAACGGCGCATGGGGCAGGGGCGCTGCGGCGGGTTGAGTGGTGGGCTGAGCGCCGGTGGGCCGAGTGGCGGTGGGCCGAGTGGCGCGCAGCGCGGGCGCGGATTGTGCCGCGCTGGAGAGGGCAGCGAGCCAAGCGGCGGCGCCGAGTAACCAGGGTTGGAATCGAGGGCGGGTGGCTTTCATCGGTGTGCCTTCGCGTGGAGGTCGCGGCGCCATGTGCTGTCGGTGGTCATTGCACCGAGCCTTGCGTGAGCAGGCCTCGGTCCTCGGCATCTTCGATCTGGATGCCGTGGACGCGCGGCGGCCGGCCGGCAAAGGCCCGATAGAGCAGCGGGAGCGTGAACAAGGAAAGGACGAGCGAGGACAACAACCCACCGACGACCACGATGGCCAGAGGCTTCTGGGAGTCGGAGCCGATGCCATGGCTCAAGGCTGCCGGCAGGAGCCCCAGCGTGGCCACCAAGGCCGTCATCATCATGGGCCGGAGCCGCAGATCGGTGGCATCCAGCACGGCTTGCTCGAGCGGCGCGCCCTCGCTGCGCAGTTCGTTGATGTAGGAGATGAGGATGACGCCCGTTTGCACGGAGACGCCGAACAGGGCCAGGAAGCCGACGCCGGCCGAAACGGACAGCGCCGTGTTGGTGAGCGAAAGCGCGACGAGCCCACCGAGCGGCGCGGTGAGCAAGACGTTGCCCAGGATCAGCAGAGCCTCGCGCGGGCGCCGGAACATGGCCGCGAGCAGGACGAAGATGACCAGCAGCGTCAGCGGGATGACGATGCGCAAGCGAGCGCCGGCGCGTTCGGCGCTCTCGAACTCGCCGCCCCAGATCAGGCGGTAGCCGGGCGGAGTCTTCAGGCTGCGCTCCACGCGCGCCTGGGCCTCGGCTACCGTGGAGCCCAAATCACGGCCGCGGACGCCGAACTTGATGGCGACGTAGCGCTCGCCGTCTTCGCGGAAGATGCGTGAGGCGCCCGCCCGCACGCTGACGTCGGCGATCTCGGCCAAGGGGACGACGTGACCACGATCGATGGGGATCGGCAGCTCGCGGATGGCGTCGAGCGAGGCGCGAGCTCGATCTTGGTAGCGCACGACCAAATCGTGGCGGCGCGCCCCATCGACGATCTGGGTGACGCGCAGCCCGCCCACTCCGGCCTCGATCACGTCCTCCATGTCGGCCACGGTCACGCCCAGTCGATCCGCCGAGATGCGGCGGATGTCCGCGTTGATGTTGGACTGGCCAACCTCGCGGAAGACGCCCAGATCCACGACGCCGTTCACCTGACCAATCTCGTGGGCGACTCGGCTGGCCAGGTCGTCGAGCGCGTGCAGATCCTCACCCAGGATCTTCACCGCCAGTTGGCCCTTCACGCCCGTCAGCGCCTCCTCCACGTTGTCGGAGATGGGCTGGGAGAAGCCGAACGAGACGCCCGGGACAGCCGCCAGGCGCTTGGCCATGTCGTCCTCCAAGAGTTCCCGGTTGCCGTCGAACTCGGGCCGCCAGCTGCCCCGATCCTGGAGAGCCAGGAGGAATTCCGCGTTGTAGAAGCCCGACGGATCGGTGCCACCGTCGGGCCGGCCCAGCTGCACGGCCATGGTGCCGACCTCGGGGTAGCCACCGAGCAGCTCGCGGAGGCCTGGAACGTGGGTGCCTTCGTGGTCGTAGCCGTCGACCAGGTGCTCGGCCTCTTCGAGCGAGATGTTCCCGGGCATGGTGGCGCGGACCCACAGCGCGCCCTCGTTCAGGTGCGGGAGAAACTCGGAGCCGACGAAATGGAAGATGGTCAGCTCGGCGCCCAGCAGCACGATCACGGCGATCGCCAGCGCGCCGCGCAAGGCCAAGACGCGGTGGAGGAGCGGGTGGTAGATGCGTCGCACGCCGCGCAACACGAAGTTGTCGCCCTCTTCTGCGGCATTTCCGAGCAGGTAGGAGCCGAGCACCGGCACCAGCGTCACGGCCAAGAGCAGCGCTCCCAGTAGGGCAAAGCCGACCGTCCACGCCATGGGTCGGAACAACCGACCTTCCACGCGCTCGAGCGTGAAGATGGGCAAGTAGGAGGCGATGATGATGGCGATGGCGAAGACGATGGGGCGGGCCACCTGGCGTGCGGCGCCGCGCACCAGCGTCAGCGTATCGGCGCCGCCCGGCCGATGACGTCGCTCGGCCAGCTGGCGGTAGATGTTCTCGACCATGACGATCGAGCCGTCGACGATCATGCCGAAGTCGACCGCGCCGATGGAAAGCAGGTTGGCCGGAATACCCAGCCCGCGCATGCCGATGAACGAGCACAGCAACGAGATGGGGATGGTGACGGCCACGATCAGCGCGGCCCGAGGGCTGCCCAGGAACACGAACAGCACGAGCACCACCAGCAGGATGCCGACGGTCAGGTTCTCCAGCACCGTATGGGTCGTCAGCTGCATCAGCTTGGACCGATCCTGGTAGACGTGGACCTTCACGCCCCGCGGCAGGACGCGCCCGTTCAGCTCGCCGATCGCCTCGTGCACGCGGCCCAGCACCGTCTGGGCGTCGTCCCCGCGCCTCAGCAGGACGGTGGCGGCCACCACGTCGGACTGACCGTCCAGCGACACCCGGCCCAGGCGAGGCTGGTAACCGATCTCGACGGTGGCCACGTCGCGCACTCGCACCGGTGTGCCCTCGCGGGCGCTGATTGCGACCTCGCCGATCTGGTCGGGGCGGAGCAGCCCGAGCGCCCGCACGTTCAAGGCGGCGGGACCAAAGGCCACCACGCCACCACCGGCCGAGCCGTTGGCTGCCGCCAGCGCGCGCTCCACGTCGCTCAGCTCCAGGCCGCGAGCGGCCAAACGGTGGGGATCGATCAGCACCTGGTACTGCTTGGTCGTGCCACCGAAGGAGGCCACGTCGGCCACGCCGTCGACGCGCAGCAGGGCAGGTTCGATCGTCCACTCCTCGATGTCCTTCAGCTCGCTGAGCGGAAGCGGATCGGCGGCGCGGTCCTCGTCGCGGCACTCCGCGGGGCTCTTCTCGGCGCAGTTGACCACCTGGAGTCGCAGGATCTCCGCGATGGGGCTGGCCAGTGGACCCAAGCGCGGTGAGACGTCGGGTGGCAGCTCGACCTGGCCGAGTTTCTCCAGCGCTTGCTGGCGGGCGAAGTAGTCCGAGGTGCCATCGGAAAAGGTCACGGTCACGACGCTGAGACCGCTGATCGAGACGGAGCGAACGGTGGCCTGGCGCGGCACGGTGTTCATCTCGCGCTCGATGGGCACCGTGATCAGGCGCTCGATCTCTTCGCTGGCGTGGCCGGGCCACTGGCTGATGACCTGGACCTGGGTGTCACCCACGTCCGGGTAGGCCTCGATCGGCACGTGGGTGAAAGACTCCACTCCCCACAGGGCGACGATCAGCGTGGCGACCAGGATCACTAGGCGCTGTCGCAGGGCGAAGTCGACGAGGCTTTGGATCATGGCGGTGTTTCGTCGGTCAACAGGCAGTACTCGAGATAGGTGGCCTCGTGCAGACCGGCGAGAGAGACGGTGCGCGCGAGCAGCTCGCTCCGATCAGCGGCCGACCAAGGCGTGGGGAGGGGTAGCCCCAGGCGTTCGGCTGCACGCGCGTGCGCCCGGCCCAGCAGGGCTCCGAGGTAGTTGGCGAGCGGGACGAGGTCGTCGCGTTCGAGCTTGGCCAAGGTCAGCTTGTCTTCCTGGGGCGAGAGACGGCGGGCGACGAGGCTCTTGGTCTGGTTGCCTGCTTGCAGGCTGGTGGAGCCCAGCTGGCGCGGCGGTTCGGGCAAGCAGAGCCGGCAGGCTTCGACGACCGATTCGGCCCGGGCCGCCTGGGCCGCAGGCATCACGCTGGCGGCACTCGACGGCAACTGCTCCTTCAGGTCAAACACGTGACCCCCGTCCTCGCCACCTTTGCCGT
>DATIDO010000319.1:0-3881 GCA_035456245.1 Polyangiaceae bacterium | reverse complement strand
CCGTGGACGGCGAGCAGCCCGTGCACGATCCCTTCGTGCAGGAGCGTCTGCTCTTCGCTTGGGCCAAGGAGACGGCTGCCAAGCAGAAGAACCAGGGCGCCCGCGCCACGAACGGCGGCAGCGCCAGCCTGAGCGCCCGTCAGCAGAAGAAGGATCTCTGATCCGACTCGCTCGGTAGGCCGAACGGCCGCCGGTCCGATGGAGGCCGCGAGGAAATACCTCGCGGCCTCGGTCTTTTTGTGGCGTGGGGCTCCCGCTTTTGTGGTCTGGCCAGCGCCGCAAACGCTTTTTCGCACGCCGCTGGGCGCCGGGCAGGGGTATAGAGCGCCGAAATATGGCGCTCCCCGCTTCCCTCCTCGGACCCCAAGGCCCCCTCCAGCTGGTCGACAAGAGCGCTCACACGCTCTGGCCGGTGCTCGACGACGAGTGCCGCGCCGCCGTCCTGCGCGTGCTCGACCGCGGGGTGTTGTCCGGGAGCTTCGCGCCCGAGTCGATGGCCTTCCAGGAGGAGTTCGCCGACTTCGTCGGAGCCAAGCACGCCCTGCTCACTCACTCCGGCACCAGCGCGCTGGTCGTCGCGCTCGCGGCAGCAGGGGTGGGCCCCGGTGACGAGGTGATCGTCCCCGCCTACACCTTCGTCGCCACGCCCCTGGCCGTGGTGGCTTGCGGCGGCGTTCCGGTGTTCGCCGACGTCGACGCCGCTACGGGCAACGTGACGGTCGAGACCGCGCGGCGTTGGCTGAGCCCGCGCACCAAGGCGTTCATGCCGGTGCACGTGCACGGCAATCCTTTCGACATCGATGAGCTGGTGGCGCTCGCCAGCAGCGTGGGCGCCGTCGTCGTCGAAGACGCCGCGCAAGCCCACGGCGCGACCTACAAGGGCAAGAAGGTCGGCGCATTGGCCACCGGCGGCGGCTTCTCGCTGCAGTCGAGCAAGAACCTCGGCGCTGGCGAAGGTGGCGTCTACGTCACCAACGACTACGACCGCGCCGAGCTGGCCAACCAGATCCGCAACTTCGGCCAGGATCTGCACCTGAACGAGGCCGGCAAGTTCGACCCCGCTCGTCCGCTCGATGGCTGGCGCTCGATGGAGAGCCTGCGCCCCGGCAGCATGTACCGCGGCAACGAGCTGATGGCCGCCGTGGCCCGCGCGCTGCTCAAGCGTCTGCCGGAGCGCACCGCGCAGGCTCAGGAGAACGCCGAGCGCCTGTCGGCGCGCCTGCGCGCCCTGCCCGGCGTGTTGCCGCCCGAGACCCGCGACGATCGCCGCTCGGTCCACCACAAGTACCGCGTGCGAATCGACCGCAAGGCGGCCGGCCTCGACGACTTCGACGGACCGCGCGTGCGCGCGGCCCTGGTAGCCGCGCTGAAGGCGACGGGCTTCGAGACCACGCTGTGGGAGCGCACCACGCAGACGGCCCAGTCGGTCTTCGCCAAGGCCAACGACGTGAGCGACAACGTCCGCGAGAACTACCACGCGAAGTTCCCCAACACGCAGGCGCTGCTCGACGACTCGTTCCTGCTGTTCACCCAGTCCTGCCCGCTGATCGCCCAGAGCCGGGCCGTGGTGGACGCCTACGCCGACGGCTTCGAGAAGCTGTGGGCTCAGCGCCGCGCCATCGTCGAGAACTACGAAGGCTGAGGACAGGCAGAGAACTGAGGTCCGCTCAGGGGGCCTCGCTGGCCCCCTGAATCACGCCGTCCGCCCCAGCGCCGCCGTCGCCCGTCGAGCCGTCGAAGCCGTTCCCGCCCGGCCCCCCGTCGACGCGCAACGCGACGTCACCCAACTGCGCGACCGCCAGCCGAATCGTCCCACCGGCGCCGCCCCCACCGGGGCCCGAGTGGTCGTAGCAGCGCGTCGTCTCGTAGCCCGTCTCGCACTCGAAGCCCGGCTCATCGCCCACGCCGGCCGCGCCGCGCGCCTCGATGCTACCCACGCCACTGAGCGACTGACCGAGCAAGAAGACGAGCCCACCTCCGGCGCCGCCCGCACCGCTCGGCGGGTTGTCGACCCTCACGTTGTCGACGCCACCGGAGCCACCGCCCGCGCCCAGGAACAGGCGCCCCGCGCTCGCGTAGGCCAGACCACCCAAGCCGCGCCCTTCGCCGTCGCAATGGTCGAGCACGCGCGCGTCCTCCCCGGCGGCCACGTGACCTCCACCACCGCCCGCGTTGCCGTCTTGCACGCAGCCGGAGGTGGTCCGATCACCCGAGCCACCTCCTCCACCGCCACCATTCGGTGGGCGACCCACCGTCAATGGGCCGAGCGCTGACTCGCCCGCCACTCCATCGCCCAGCGCCTCGACCACGCTCGGACCCCCGCGGAAGCCCGCCTCGTTCATGCTGACGAGCCCGTCGACGATCCAGTCGCCGAGCGCCCGCATCACCAGCACACCAGCCCCGTCCCCGCTCCAAGCGCGCCCCTGCAAGCTGGCGCCCGGCTCCACCACCACGCGTGAATAGTTGGGCACCCGCACGAGCCAGGTGCCGCCGAGCGTCAGCCCGTCGTTCGTGCCCTCGGCCTCACCGTAGCTACCGAGCGCTGGCGATACGAGCTGCACCTGCCGAGCATCTCCGTCGAGCATGCGCGCCAGCTCGAACCGCCCCACGTTGATCTGGTTGCCTTCGTGGCCCTGCAGCTTGATCAGCAGGAGCTCGTCGCCCGCGCTCAAGCAGCCTGCGCCCGGCGCCACGTCGAGCTCTACCTGGTTTCCGGCCAGCGCCACGACTCGGTAGCTCACGATGTCCCCGCCGTCCTCGCAGCTGCGGCTGCCGCTGCTCTGCTCGTAGGGATTGAACACGTCGGAGACGATCAGCTCGGGCGCTTCGGGAGCGGGGGGCGGCGGGCCGTCGTCGCCGCTGCTGCCGTCGGGGGTCGTTCCGTCCGACGCTGCGTCGCCGAAGTCGAGGATCACTCGCTCGCAACCCACGCCCCCCAGAGCCGCCAACAGGCCCAGACAGCCGACGGCGACACCGCGCAGCCGGGCAACACCGCGTTGCCGGTCACCGTGCACGGGCCCGCTCGGGCTGCGCCTCACTCCCCGCCGCTCCGCAAACGCGCCTGGCCCGCGCGGGCCTCGGGCGCGAAGCGCGACTTCGGGTAGCGCGAGAGGAAGTCCGCGTAGAGCCTCTGCGCGCGGGCGCCCTGCCCGCCCTTCTCGGCGGCCAAGGCGGCGGTCAGCAGGCGCGTCTCTTCGTCCAGGGTGCTCCGACCCGCCGCAGCGTGCTGCAGACTCGCAGGCGCCGCCTCTGCCGGGGGGCAGCCTTCGCTCTTGCCCGCAGCGAGCAAGCTCGTGCCACCGGCGCGCTCCACCTCGACCAGGCCCTCTTCGACACGCACGCAGGTGCGCGGGATGTCACCCCACAGCTGGACGGTGAAGCGCGTGCCCTTCACCCGCACACGCGCGTCGGCCGTGCGCACCTCCAGGTGATGACCCGGCTCACGCGGGGCCACGGCCACGCTGACCGAGCCGGTTCCGAGCAGCAGGACGGTGTCCCGTGGATCACCGGCCTGCGGTGGGAACTCGACCTCGGTGCTTTCGGCCAACTCGACGCGATAGCCAGCGTCGGCCACGAACACGGCTCGCCCGCCCAGCTTGGTCCGAACTCGACTGTCCGGGGCGAAATGCGAGTCGGCCGAGATCTCGGGGGAGTGCCCCTCGACGCTGCCGTCGATCAACTTCAAGCCGCCGCGGTAGGTCACCGACGACGACGTGGAGGAGGTGGACGGCGACTGCGGCGCCATCGCGAGCGAGCCCCCGCTCGCCTCGCCCGGACGCCAGAACTGCCACGTACCCACGGCCATGGCGACCACCGCCGCGGCTGCCAACACACCGGCCACCCGCAGCCAGCGAGCTCGCTCGAATCGAGCCTGCTCGATC
>DATIDO010000318.1:0-6024 GCA_035456245.1 Polyangiaceae bacterium | reverse complement strand
AACGTCTCGTGCGCTGCATCCAGCGCGCGCGCCGCCTGACGCCCTCGGCGACCGCGGAAGTAGGCCGCCGCAAAAAGGCCGCCGAGTCCGAGCAACAAGCCCACCAGCAGCGGCCCGAGCAGCCCTGGGGCCCGCATCCGCGCCAGGCCGAGCGGGACCAGGGCGGCCACGCCGATTGGTGGGGTCCAGCGCGCCAAGACAGCCAGACCACTACCGATGCGTAGGCGACGTTCGGTCCGCCTCACCTCCAGGCGAAGGTGCTTCAAGAAGTCTGCCTGGCTCGACCAGCCAAGCCGACCCTGCTGGGGTTCCTCGCGGGTGACCACCTCCCCTCCAGTCTACTCGCAATTGCCTCCTTGACCGAACCACCTGGGCCAGGCGTCAATGCTCGGGCAAAGGTCACCTGGGCGCCCTGGCACCAAGAGACCTCCCAACTCCCACACCCGTAGAGCCCCGGAGCACCCCACGCGATGCCGACGACCGATACGCCCCTCATCCTGGTAGCCGACGACGAGCCCAGCACCCTCGCGCTCGTCTCGAACCACCTGCGTGGTCGAGGCTATCGAGTCATCGAGGCGGCCGACGGCGACGAGGCTTGGGATCTGGCGACGCGCGAGCTGCCCGATCTGGTCGTGCTCGACGTGATGATGCCCGGCATGAGTGGCTGGGAAGTGTGTCGCAAGATCCGTGACGCCGTGTCGCTCGCGCACACGGGTGTGATCATGCTCACCGGCATCGGCGACACGTTGAACGAGTTGACGTCACCGCTGTACGGAGCCGATGCGTATCTCGACAAGCCATTCCAGTTCACCAAGCTGCAGGAGCTCGTCGAGGACACGCTGAAGAGCCGAAAGGGCGGAAATCTCGGCCGTCCGGAGCGTACTGCGGGCCCTGCGACGCGCCTGTGGAAGACGTCGATCAGCGATGCTCCTCCCGCCGACGGTGCTGGTAAGCGCAAGGTCAAGACTCGCGACTCGAGCGCGCCGAAGCCGCCCGTGAAGGCCAAGACGAAGCCGGTCGCCAAGGCGACGAAGGCGGAGTCTGCCGCTCCTGCGAAGTCGACCAAGGCCGCGCCTGCACCGACCGCAGCGCCTGCCAAGCCCGCAGCAAAGAAGGCGCCTGCCAAGGCCGCGAAGAAGGCGCCCGCCAAGCCCGCAGCAAAGAAGGCACCCGCCAAGCCCGCAGCGAAGAAGGTCGCCAAGAAGGCGCCCGCCAAGCCCGCCAAGAAGAAGGCGCCTGCCAAGGCAGCGAAGAAGGTCGCCAAGAAGGCGCCCGCCAAGGCAACGAAGAAGGCGCCCGCCAAGGCAACGAAGAAGGCGCCTGCCAAGGCAGCAAAGAAGGTCGCCAAGAAGGCACCTGCCAAAGCAGCGAAGAAGGTCGCCAAGAAGGCGCCCGCCAAGGCAGCGAAGAAGGTCGCCAAGAAGGCGCCCGCCAAGCCCGCCAAGAAGACGGTCAAGAAGGGCCGCTGAGTGCGGCCGAGCCAGGCCGGCGATCTTCGAATCGACGGCCTGCCGCTCTCACTTCGAGACGACTGTCGCCGCGCGTGAGCCGGCCTGCAGAGGGCCTTCCCCAGGCATCCGCAAGGCGCGCGCGGCAGCCAGCGCTTCGTCGCGCGACGAAGTGCGGCGTGCATCGGGCAACGCGCCGAGCAGGATCTTGCCGTATGGCTTGCGCAGCGCGCGATCGTCGAGCAGCGCCACCATGCCGCGATCGTCGGTACGACGGATCAAGCGACCGAAGCCCTGCTTCAATTGGATGGCCGCGCTGGGCAACGCCAGATCGGCGAAGGCGCTGCGACCGCGACGCTCCAACTCCTGCCCCCGCGCTTGGAACACCGGATCGTTGGGAGGAGAAAACGGCAACTTCTCCAGCACCACCAAACGCAGCGCGTGCCCCGGCACGTCGATCCCTTCCCAGAAGCTCGCCGTCGCCACGAGCACCGCGCGCTGGCTGGCTCGGAAGGCGGAGATCAGCGTCTCCTTGGGGCGCGAGCCCTGAACCCAAACCGGATGGTCGCGCAGCTCACGCTGCAAGCCCTCGTGCAGCTTGCGCATCGAGGCGATCGAGGTCGTGAGCACGAACGCGCCGCCGTCACTCTCGCGGATGAGCTCGGCGACGCGTGACGTGGCGGCCGGCAGGAAGCCCTCGTCGGTCACCGCCGGAAGGTCGTCGGGCAGGTAGAGGACGCAACGCTCCGAGTAGACGAACGGCGACTGCACGGACAGCTCCCGTGTGCTCGGCTGCTCGGGCACACCCAAGCGCGCGCGCACGTAGGAAAAGCCGTTCGACTCCGGGCGCGCACGCGTCGAGAGCGTCGCGCTGAGTAGCCCCACCGCTGGAACGTTCTCGAACAGACGCGAGCGCAGGATGCCGGACAGATCCACGGGCGTGCTGCTGAGCGCCACGTTGCCCTGCGAAGCTTCCATCCAAGTCACCCGCCCTTCGACGCCTTGGGCAATCGTGCGCAGATCCTCGCTGGCGTTCTCGGCGCGCCGCGCCGACTGCTCCAGCACCTCGCGCACGGCCGAGTCTTCGACGAAGTCGGCGCGACTGGACAGGGCGATCCCCAGATCGGCCAGCGCCACCTCGAGCGCCTGCCGGTTCGTCTTGGCCGCCGTGGACCAGCTCTCCGGACCCAACGTGACGCGGCCGCCCCGCTCGAGCCCCCGCGCCTCTTCGACGAGTCCCCGAAAGAAGTCGTCGATGGCCCCGAGCAAGGCGTGTACGAGCGGCGCGCCCGCCGTGCTGTCGAGCGGACCTCCGAGGGGAGCGGCGCGAGCCAGCACCCGCGCTGCCTCGTGCGCCAAGCGCTCGAGCTGGGCCCGCGTGAGCCGCGCGCCGAAGAACGCTGCGGCGGTGTCCTCCAGCTGGTGAGCCTCGTCGAACAGCACCGCGTCGTAGTCCGGCAGCACACGGCCCGGGTGCGGACCGCGCAGGGCCAAGTCGGCGAAGAACAGGTGGTGATTGACGATCACGATCTGTGCGGCCTCGGCCTGTCGACGCATCTCGGTGACGAAGCAGGACTCGAAGTCGGGACAGCTGGAGCCGATGCGGGTCTCGCTGGACGAGGCCACCTCGAGGCGAATGCGCGCGCGTTCGTCGAGCGAGGCCAGCTCGGACAACTGCCCGCTCTCGGTCTCGCGGATCCAGCTGCGGACCAGCTCGATCTCGCGCGCGTAGCCGGGCCGCAGCGCCTCTTCGCTGGTGACGAACTCCTTGTAGCGACGGCGACACAGGTAGTTCGAGAGGCCCTTCATGACCGCGAAAGGCACGTCGAGACCCAAGACCTCGAGCACGCGAGGCAGATCGCGCCCCGCGATTTGATCCTGCAGCGTCTTGGTCGCCGTGGAGATCACCACCTTGCGGCCCGAGAGCAGCGCCGGGATCAGGTAGGCGAACGTCTTGCCGATGCCGGTCCCGGCCTCGCACAGAAGCACGCCGTCGCGCGCCAACAATCGCTCGACCGCGTCGGCGACCTGGAGCTGACCTTCGCGCGCCTCGTAGCCAGCCCAGCTGCGAGCGAAGGGCCCGTTCTCACCGAGCAGGTCACGAGCCGTCGGACGGACTGCCTCCGTCACCTGCGCGTCTGCGATCCCGACGTCGCATAGGCAGGAGGCGAACTACCGGGCACCTCCGCGCCTTCGACATCGAGGAACTGCAGCCCGGCGATCTGACCATCGTTCTCGTCGCGGACCCACACGACCCGGCACTGCCGCGGCTCGCGTCCCTGAATGGTCACCCGATAATCCGAGCCAACCGTCACCGCTTCTTCGAGAACGACCCGCAGCCCCCCGCGGCTGACGTTCAACGTCCATGCCTCCGCCGAGAAGCCGTCGGACTCCACGAGCACCCGCTCGGTCGCTTCCCGTCGCGTTCCTCCCAGGCTCCTGCGCTGCGACACAGGGAGAATATACACCATGGAACGCACGGATGGGGAATGGGTTCGCTTGACGCTCCTCGGAGGCTCTGCGACGGTGGGAATGCGCGACCACATGGCGGATTCCGACTTGAACGAACTGAAGCGCCGGCTCCGCGCAGCCGGGTTCGAGGTCTATCGAACCCGAGATGCCCTGATCTCGCTGGCCGAGCGGGTTCGCGACAATTTGATTCTCGACAGCGGGATCTCCGTCGGATTGGTCCATTCGGGCCCCGAACAGGACGCCGATCCGGCATCGCTGGACGAGACAGGCCGGCTCTTTCACCTTCGCGTCACACTGCGCGCCCAGGCTTCGCATTTCCCCGGAGCTTCTTCCGAGGCCGTCGCGGAGCAGGCCGAGGCGCTCGCTGCAACGTTTCTCGAAGCGGGCTACTCGCACGGCGAGTCCCGCATTTCGAATCTGCCCGATCCAGCCCACCCCGAGCGCAGCCTCGACACCTCCCACGAGGTGGTCGTCAGCCGTGAGATTGCGGGCCTGGAAGGCCTGTTCGACACGATTCGTGCGGCCTTTGCCCACCCGCGCGCCTCGGGCGACGACGACTGAGTCGCGGCGAACGAGTCGACGACGACTGAGCCGGGACGACCGAGCCCTTCGCGCGCCCCGGGAAAAGCCGGGGGAGGCGGCCCCACCAGGCTGAACCGGGCACCGAGGCCCAGGGCCCGAGATTGCCCGATCGGCCCCGAGGGGCTGCAAACGGCTGGGCGCGGCGCCGTTTTGGCCCTTTCGAGGTGCGTGGTATGGGCGCCGGCGCATGCGAGCGTTCCGCCAAAGTGGACTCGGCCAAGCGATTTTCGGCCTCATCGTCCTCACCATCATCCTCGGCTTCTTGGTCACCGGCCGAGGCCTGAACTTGGCGAGCTTCGAGGAAGACTGCGCCGTCGAGGTGGGCAACCACTGCGTGGAGCCCAAGGAGTTCTACGCGGCGTACGGTCTCGTGGCCTCGATCGGCTTGAACGAGCGGGTCGCCAAGCAGATGGGCCTCAAGGAGGTCGTCGCGCGTGGCTTGGCCGAGCGTGAGCTGCTGCTGGCCGAGGCGAAGCGCCTGGGTGTGGCGACGGGTGAGGAGTCGGTCGACACCGAGCTGCTCGAAGGTCGCACTCACGTGTCGCTGCCTGCCGATGGCGCCGAGCGCCTCGCCGCCAGCCTGGCGCTCTGCGTCGACGGGCCGAGCGGTGGCTGTGAGCCGGGGACCCTGGGCCTGCGCTCGCTGCCCGTGAAGAAGAACGGCGAGTTCGACATCGAGCTCTACAAGCGCATGGTGCGTGTGGCCACCGGCCGCAGCCCCAGCCAGTTCAAGGAAATGCAGCAGCGCGAGCTGAGCGCAGCCCGCGTGCGCGAGCTGGTCACGGCCAGCGTGCGCGTCTCGGAAGAGGAGGCGTTCCTCTCCTACGCGCGCGCGCGTTCGACGGCCACGGCGCGCGTGGTCACGGTCGACTCGAATTGGTTCGAGCGCTGGGTGACCCTGCCCACGGCTGCCGACATTCAGAGCTGGAAAACGAGCCACGAGGCCGAGCTGAAGGCGTCGGTCGAGCGCAGCAAGGCTGCCTGGAAGGTCGGCTGCCCGATCGTGCAGGAGATCGTGCTTGAGGCTCAGGGTGAGGAGAGCCAGACGGCGCTGCTCGACCGTGGCAAGGCGCTCGCTCGCCTGGACGAGAAGGGCTTCGAAGCCGCAGCCCGCAAGAGCAGCGTGGTCGCGTCGGCTCACCTGGGTGGCCGCATCGGCTGCTTGGACGCCACGAGTAACCCCGAGGCAGCCGAGCTGCTGGTCGCTCTGCAGGCAGTCGATCGCCCCGGCGCAATCACGGCTCCGGTCACCACCTCGCGCGGCGTCACGGTGCTGCGCTTGGTCGACTGGGTGAAGGCCGAGAACGTCGAGGCCCTGGCCAGCGAGTTCCACGGCTACGAGCTGACGTCGGCCTTCCTGGGTGGCGAGGCCGCCCGCAAGTTCGCCGAGGATCTGGTCGCGAAGCTCGGTCCTGCCGCCGACACCTCGGCGCAGACCGAAGAGGCCGTCCGCGCCACGCTCGCGCGCGTCGCGCCGAACGAGAAGGAGCACCCTGGCCTGACCGATCCGCTGCGCCCGCGT
>DATIDO010000317.1:0-11859 GCA_035456245.1 Polyangiaceae bacterium | reverse complement strand
CGGCGGCTCGCTCCCTCCCGGCTCGCTGACCCCACCGGCTCCACTGGTTGCGACTTCGGTGAGCGCCGACACCCGTTCCGGCTCGGGTGACGCTAGTGCTGTTTCGGACACCAGTGCTGCTTCCGATGCCAGTGCTGCCTCCGATTCGGTGCCGCCCGATTCGTTGGGTGGTGGTTCGCTGTCACCTCCGCCCCTGCCTCGTGTTCCGGGAGCATCGTCCTCCGGCGTGAACCTCCAGACCCGCTACTCGCTTCGAGCGCCCGCCTTCGATGAAGACGGCACGAACGGCAGCGATCCTCCGCCCCACTCGAAGAGTCGCGCAGGCTGACGGGCTGGGCAGGCTCGGCCCGAGCTCGCCCTTGTTCCCGAGCTCGGCCTTGTTTTCCCGAGCCAGGCTCGTCCTGAGCTCGGGTCTTCTCCGGAACGCTGGCCCTGCGGGCCCGGCGTGAACCCCATTGGCGACAGGGTGGGAACAGGGGCTGGCAATCTTTTCCGTCCCGGGAGTCGGAGGAGGTTGCGGGACCGAGCGGGCGCCGCTATAGGTTCGCGCCCCTCTCGGGGGGAAGTGTCCTCATCGTCTAGTCGGCCCAGGACACGGCCCTTTCAAGGCTGTAACGCGGGTTCGAATCCCGCTGAGGACGCAAAAAAAACGCAGGGACGAAGGTCCCGCTGGCAAACCCCGATCGGGCCGGTCGGGGTTTCGCTTTTTTGGTCACTTGGTCAGCCGGACTAGTTCGGCCGAGCCGGCTGGAGCGAGCACCCGACCATCCGACCGGGGGCCAATCGAACCGATGGCCAGGTGCGGAGCCGCAAGGGGGCCGACGCGGGCGCGGGTCACTTGGCTGCGCCGGCGCGGCGTCCTCGGGTCACTTGGCTGCGCCGGCGCGGGGTCCGCGGGTCACTTGGCTGCGCCGGCGTCGGCTGCGCGGGCGCCGCGCCACTCATCGAGGAACGTGGCGACCCAGGTGAGCGGCGCGTTCCAGTTGATGGCGACCTCGTTCACGCTCCAGGCCTCGATGTGATCGACGTAGCACTTCTGCGGAGGCAGCTCGCGGCTGAGCCCGGACTTCTTGGTCTGCGGATCTTGCAGGCTCGAGTTGGGCCCACCGGAGACCGCGCCCGGCGGCGGACCGGGGAAGGAGCGGCTCTTCGAGTGGGCCCAGAAGCGGTGGTGGGGATTCTCGAGCGAGCGTGAGCCGTACCCGCTCACGTAGCTGAATAGCAGGGGGTTCGTGCCGAGCACGTAGTCCAGGCTGCGTGCCACGGCCCGGGCGTAGCGCTCGTCGTGCGAGAGGTCGTACCCCAGCGAAAGCACGACGGCGTTGCCGAGCACGAACGAGTTGGAGCCCCACGGATATTTGCCGCTCGGACCGAGCGAGAGCGGTACGGGGTAGCCTTCTCGCTCTTGGATGTCGGCGTACTCGCGGGCCGCATCGACGATGCCTCCTCGCAAGCGCTGGCGCTCGGCCTCGTCCCAGGTGCTGGGTGTGATCGCCAAATCGATCCAGCCGAGCGCGGCCGTGGACTGCCACGTGAAGGAGGCGCTGACGCCATCCCCGTCGAAGGAACCGTCGCTGTGCTTCAAGCGGGTAGGGAAGTTCCGGTGGTGGGGGCTCGAGCGAATGCGCTCGGCCAGCTCGGCGCTGGGTTCGAGCAGCCACAGCTCGATCGCGGCCCAGTAGAACTCGTCGTCGACGAAGCGGTCGTCGTAAGGACCACCGCCCTGGTTGTCCATCGCCGGCGCCAAGATGGCCGGGTGTTCGATTGCGGCTTGGAAGGCGCGCCGCGCGGCCTTGGCGCAGCGTGCGGAGAAGGCCGGATCGGCCTCGCGGAACAGGCGCGCGGCTTGCGCGGCCACGGCGGCGAGGTTGAGCGTGGCGGCCGTGCTGGGTGGATGCACGGAGCGCGAGTTGGTCTGCGTGGGGGGCTCGAAGGGCAACGGCGTCCAGCCGCCGTCGTGCACCTTGTGAAAGGCCATGCCGGCCAGCGGTTTTCCCTCCGGGACCTGCATGGCCAGCAGGAACTCGACCTCGAAGCGTGCTTCGTCGAGCAAGTCGGAGACGCCGTTGTGGCTCTCCGGGATGTTGCCGCTGCCGTCGGGGAAGGGGTCACGGCCCGCCAGCTGTCGCGAGCGCTCGTACAGGGCGAACAGAGTCCAGGCGGCGATGCCACCGTTCACCACGTACTTGCCCTGATCGCCTGCGTCGTACCAGCCACCGTGTACGTCGACCCGATAGTCGCAATCGGACGTACGAAAGCAGGGAACCGAAGAGTCGCTCAAGTGGCCGGGCTGGCGCGCCCATTCGTCCGAAGGCACGTAGGGGCGCACGATCGGGACGCCCGAACGATTGTGATAGAAATAGTGGAGGGCGTCGTACGGCAGGCGCGCGTAGATGTCGTCGGCGATGGTGAACGGGAGACTCTCGGACCCCTCGACGACCAGCGTGTAACCTTGCCCGGCCCGCTCGAACTCGGCGAAATCCAGCTGGTGGATCGGATCGCCCGAGGCTGGGTCCTGTCCTCGGGGACGAGTCGTACCGCGCCACACCGTGGTCCCGCCTTGATGCAGCTCCGCCGGGAGCGGCGTGGGGCTCGAGCTGCGCACCACGGCCTGCTTGGGTCCGTGGGTGAAGTAGCCCACCTGGTTCACGCGCGCCGCGGGCGCCGAGGTCTCGGCCCAACGCGGCCCTTGTGAGGGCGAACAAGCCAGCGAGCCAGCGAGGAGCAGCGCTGCGCCAAGAGGGGCACTCGCCGGCAACCAATGAGGCCGCGCACGGCCTGGTCGAGTCGAGCTCATTTCAGCGAGCAGGTGACCTTGGCCACGAATTCGCGTGCCGGCGAGCCGCGGTAAGTGAGGACGACGTGAGTGGCGTCGGGTGGGACGGAGGCCTGAATGGGCTGGGGGTTCACGTTGGTCGACACCTGACAGTCGGCGACGGACTTGCAGTGGTTGGCGATGGTGACGAGGTGGTCGTAGCCCATGCCGGGGCGCGCGTGCGTCGAGACGTCGATGCAGGCAGGCAGCGCCTGCAGCGGTTCGGCCTGCAGCTCCGCAGACGGTGTGGCTCCGAGCGGCATCGAGGCAACGAGGGCAGCGAGAAGGGGGCGGAACATGGCGTCTCCTCAGCGGGCGGGCAGCGGAACGACCTTTCCACCACTCGGTGGAGGATCGACGGAGGGCAGGCTCAGCACCAGCTTCTCCAGCACGGGGAGCGCGTGGAGGGCCATGCCCTCGACGTGAAGCTCGGAGTAGGGGGCAGGGAAATGCAGCTGCAGGATGTAGATGCCCGCCAAGGAACGAGCGAAATACGCGACCTCCGGACCATGAACGAAGCGGCGCAGGCCGCCGGACGTGATGTCGGCCTCCTGTGCCAGCCGCCGCACGTCGCGCACGACCAGGGCCCGTTGCAGGTAGGTGCGACGGGCTTTCAGCGTGCGGCCGTACAGACGATCGAGCAGCCGATCGAGGCGAGCGCGATCTTCACCACCCAGGCCCTCCAAGGCGCCGCGGCGATCGGCGTCACTGAGGCCACCGAGCAGGACCAAGTCGAGTGAGTGGCTCTGCGCCAGATCTTGGATGCGTGCCGTCTCGATCCAGGCCTCGATGTCGTCACCGTCACTTCGACCTTCGGAGCAGCCCCAGATCACGGGCGATTTGGCGTCGAACACCACGGCACCAGCGGCGCCGGTACGCCCTGCCAGCGCGTAGAGCTCGTCGTCCAGGCGGCGCTGGCTCAGGTGCTGCTCCGCGTTCGGTCGCACCGAGGGGCCGACGATGCTGGCGTCGAAGAACGAGCTGGCCAGCTGGCGTAGTCGCAGGTTGGCGCTCGCTCGATCGAGCGGTGGCTCGCGAAAGGTCACCACCAGGCGGAAGCCGCTCGGTAGCTGGGTGCACAGCACCTCGGAGGAGTCGGGCGGCGGTCCGCCGAGCTCGATGCGCGCGCTCTCGCACGCCAACTCCTGACGCACGATGCCGAGCACACGTTCGATGGCTTCCCGGTTCACTCCTCGGAGTCTAGCAAGGAATCGTCCTCGTCTCCTCCAGGAGCGTGACCGTCGGTCGCGCTGGAACCGGGGGCCGAGGCGCCATGGCCCGCCCGCTCCGGCAGGCGGCGCGGCGGACAGACGAAATCGCTCGGGGTGGCGACCCGGCCGACCTGCGGGATCCGGTAGGTGCGCCCAGCCCGGATGGCCGAGGTACGCAGCGCATTGGCGCGCTTCAGCTCGTCCACGCTGACACCGAAGCGATGCGAGAGCTTTCCCAACGTGTCACCGTTGCGCGCCCGGTAGTAGGTGAAGGCCTGGACGGGCTCGATCAGCTTGCGCTCGAGCAGCACGGGGTAGGCGCGGGCGGCAGCGCGGCGGGCCTGTGGACTGAAGAAGCGGACGTGCAGGTGGGTGGCGTGTCCGCGCGCATGTCGCACGAGCGCCGGCAGGGGCCCCTTTCCACGGAACACGCTGTCGAGCCAGGCCGGGTCGTCACCCTGACGCAACGCCTCTTGGCGCAGCGGCGCGTGAAGCGAACGATCGACCAAGACGAACTCCACGTCGGTCTCGACGATCAGGGCGCGGATGAGTGCCCACGTGCGGGGAAGATCGAGGTTCTGGGGGGTGCCGCGTCGGTACCAGACGCGCTCGCCCGAATAGTAAAAGCCGAGATCCACGTCGCGCCCCGACTGGTGGCTCTTGTGGGGCGCCAGGTGTCCACCGGACGCCGCGCTGATGTGCCCCACGTGGAGCGGGGGCGTGTGGGGGAAGCGCGAGTGGACGGTCTGAGCCGCGCGGCGCAGCGAGGCGACCGTCTCCTCGGTGCCCCAGGCAAACTGCGGCGTCACCAGCTCGAAGAGGGAGCTGGCGTCGAGGCGCACGCCGTTCATCAGTCGGCCGTGATTCGGCTCGCCGAGCGAGAGTGAGCCGAGGGTCCTCAGGTCGAGGGGCGCCTCGGAGTTCAAGGAGGGCACCTCGGCTGCGCGGGCGAGGCGGGCGGCGGCCTCGGCGGAGCTGCGCGGCGCATCCAGCCCGCCGGAGACGGCGAGCGTGAGCAGCGTGGCGTACGTGGATGCGACGAGCGGAAGCATGCAGGGTGCGCCGAGCGCGAGCCGACAGTCTGCACCGAGGTGCTGGCCCCGTTCAAACCGAGAATCGGGAAAATACGCGCAAAATCCGCGCACAGTGGAACTTCCCGCCTTCGCCGCTCGTGGTACACACCTCCCGCTCACATGACCTACCTGCCGACGGACGATCCCATCGCGCTCCTGCTCCGCTACCAAGCCGAAGCCCAGGCGCTCGGCGTGCCGCTGCCCGAAGCCATGACTCTGGCGACGGTGGGCGCCGACGGCGCCCCGCACGCACGCATCGTTTTGTTCAAGGGGATGCGTGGACGCGCGCTGACCTTCTTCACCAACTACGAGAGCGACAAGGGTCGCGAATTGGAGGCCAATCCGCGCGCCGCGTTGGTCTTCCATTTCGCTGCGCAGGAGCGGCAAGTGCGCGTGGAAGGCGTGGTAACGAAGCTCAGCGCGAGTGAGTCGGACGAGTATTTCGCTACTCGGCCGCGCGCGAGTCAGCTGGGCGCGTGGGCTTCGGCGCAGAGCAGGCCGCTCGAGGATCGGGCTACGCTCGATCGCCGATTCGTCGCGCTGTCCGAAGAGTACCGCGACAGAGCGGTGCCGAGGCCTGCCCACTGGGGTGGCTACGCGCTCGAACCCGGAACCATCGAACTCTGGTCAGGTCAAGTGGGTCGGATGCACGACCGCGCTCGTTGGGTTTCACGGCCGGGTGGCTGGGAGTTCACGCTGCTGCAACCTTGAACCCGGCGAAGGCGATGGGCGCACTTCCCAACGTCGCTCAAGCTGCCATGCTCTGCGTGCGGAGTCGGACGCGCCCATGAAGATCGCCATCCTATCGAGGGAACCGCGCAGCTACACGACCGAGAAGCTGCGCAAGACGGCGCGCGATCGCGGGCATCGTGTTCGCATCCTCGATCCCACGCTGTTCTCGGTATTTTTGGACGAGAGCGGGCCGCGCATTTTCTACGGCGAAGAGCCTGCGCCCGAGATGGACGCAGTGATTCCGCGCATTGGCGCGTCCATCACCCACTACGGCACGACGGTGGTGCGGCAGTTCGAGCAGATGGGCACGCTCGTGCTCAATACCTCGAACGCCATCCTCGACTCTCGTGACAAGTTCCGCTCGCTGCAGATCCTGAGCCGCCACAAGATCGGAATTCCCGCCACCACGCTGGTGCGTGGCCGTGGCGACACCGTGCACGCCATCGAGCGGGTCGGTGGCGCTCCGGTGATCATCAAGGTGCTGGAAGGTGCGCAGGGCGTCGGCGTGATCTTGGCGGAGACCGAGGCGATGGCGAAGGCCGTGCTCGAGACGCTGACGGCGCGCCAGGCTGTGCTGGTCCAGAGCTTCGTACGGGAGAGCCGAGGCCGCGACGTGCGCGCGTTGGTCGTCAACGGCAAGCTGATCGCGGCCATGCGCCGCGTCGCCTCGGAGCGTGAGTTCCGCAGCAACCTGCACCGCGGAGGCCGAGCCGAGGCCATCGAGCTCCCGCCCGCTTACCAGAAGACGGCCGTCGCTGCGGCACAGGTGCTGGGCCTGAGGGTGGCCGGCGTCGACATGCTGGAGAGCGACGAGGGGCCCAAGGTGATCGAGGTGAACTCGTCTCCCGGTCTGGAAGGGATCGAGAGCGCGACGGGCATCGATTGTGCTGCTGCCATCATCGCCGCCTGCGAGTACGAGGCGCCGTTCCCGCAGTTCGATTTGCGCCAGCGCCTGACCGCTACCCACGGCTTCGCGGTCGTCGAGATGCGCATCACTCGAACCAGCGGCATGGTGGGCAAGGAGCTGGGCGCGACCGAGTTCCGCGCCAACAACGTGGTGGTGTTGCAGTTGACGCGGGCCGGCGGTGAGGTGGAGACGAACCCGCCGGCGGACCGCAAGCTGCGGCCGGGCGATCGGCTCCTCTGTTATGGTCCCACCGGCACACTGCGCGAGCTGCTGCCCGTGCGCTGGCGTCGGCTGATCCCGAAGGAAAAGCGTCCCGGTCAGGACAACGGGGGGGACGGCCTGTCGCCGGCGCCTGCCGAAGTCGACGAGCTCTCGCCCGCGCCGGCCGACGCGGTGGACGTGGAGCCGATGTCGACTCGTGAAGTGCTCGGCGCGGTGCGCGAGACGGTCTGAGGCGCTCGCGCGGTGCGCGAGACGGTCCAAGGCGCTCGCGCGGTGCACGCGGCGGTCTGAAGCGCTCGCGCGCGGTGCGCGCCGCGGTCCGAGGCGCTCGAGCAGTGTGCGCGGCGGGCTGAGCGGTCGTTCGGGCCGCGGCTCGGGGTAGGCGAGTCGGTGCTCGGCCGCTTCTACCCGACGGGAGTTTCGTTGTAAGGTCGCGACATGGCATCGCGAACGCGCTCGATCGGAATTCTGACTGCTGGCGGCGACTGTCCCGGGTTGAACGCCGCCATCCGCGGCGTGGCCAAGGCGGCCATGCACTACGGCATTCAGGTGATTGGCGTGCAGGATGGCTTTCGTGGCCTGATCGAGAATCGCACCATCCCGCTCGATGGGCGCGGCGTGAGCGGCCTGTTGACCGAAGGCGGCACCCTGCTGGGTACCTCGCGCGACAAGCCGCACAAGATGCAGATGGGCAACGAGGTCATGGACATGACGGAGGTGGCCGTCGCGAACATGAAGCGCATGAACATCGACTGCCTGGTCTGCCTCGGCGGCAACGGCACGCAAAAGAACGCCTACCGCCTGCGCCAAGCCGCCAGCGACATCGGTGTGCTGACGCTGCCCAAGACCATCGACAACGACGTGGGCTGCACGGACATGACCTTCGGCTTCGACTCGGCCATGCGCATCGCGACCGAGGCCATCGATCGCCTGCACACCACGGCTACCAGTCACCACCGCATCATCGTCTGCGAGATCATGGGGCACGACGCGGGCTGGCTGGCGTTGGGCGCCGGCATCGCCGGTGGCGCCGACGTGATCCTGATCCCGGAGATCCCCTACGACCTGGAGGTCGTCGCCCAGCACCTGGTGAACCGCCGCAAGGGTGGCAAGCGCTTCTCGATCATCGCGGTGGCCGAGGGCGTGCGCTCGCGCGAGGAGTACGAGCGCGAGCAGGCGGAGCTGGCCGAAGAGGCCGATCTCGACAAGAGCGAGAAGAAGAAGAAAAAGAAGAAGAAGAGCGAGGAGATGCTGGAGAACGTCACCGCTACCGGGGTGCACCTGGTGCAGGAGTCGGTCGCCAGCAAGATCGCTCGCCAGCTACAGCGCATGACGGGCGTCGAGGCGCGCGTCACCTCGCTCGGCCACGTGCAGCGCGGCGGCCAGCCGACGCCCTACGATCGCCTGTTGGCCACACGCTTGGGCACCAAGGCCGGCAAGCTGCTCGCCGAGGGCGTCTACGACGTGATGGTCGCGCTGCAGGGCGACGACACGGTGCCGGTTCCGCTGGCCGAGGTAGCGGGCATCAAGAAGGTCGTGCCGCACGGGCATCCCTGGTTGGAGACCGCCCGCTTGGTCGCTACCTGCCTGGGCGACTATCTCTGAGCGTATCTCTGAGCGCTGGGCTCACTGCCTGGATGGCGTCGACGCCAGCCAGCCGCTCGAAAAGGGCCATTGCCGGTCGGTCGCCTTGACAGCTGCCGAACCGCGCGTACCTCTCCGTCACCGACATGCGCATCACCATGGTGAAGAAGCGCCTCCTCAATGGAGAGGCGTGCCCCAAGTGCATCCAGGCGCAGGACATGCTCGAGCGCCGAGGTTTGGCCTCTCGTATCGATCGGACCGTCTGGGCCCAGGAAGGTGACGCTGAGTCCGAGGGGATGCAGCTGAGCCAGAAGCACGGCGTGGCGGTGGCTCCGTTCTTCTTGGTGGAGAAGGACGACGGCACCACCGAGGTGGTGACCAGCGCGCTCAAGCTGATGAAGGACTACCTGGGCGGTGCGAGCGCCGATGTGCCACGCGAGGCAGCTGCGGTGGATCGCGCGTCGATCGAGGCGCTGTCCATCGAGTTGGCAGGCAAGCCGCCCTTGGAAATCGTGACTCGGGTGCTGGGCCTCTTGGGGCGAGACTGCGCCATCGCATTCTCGGGGGCCGAAGACGTGGCGCTGGTCGACTTGGCGGTGCGCTCCGGACAGCCCTTCTCGGTCTTCTGCCTCGATACGGGGCGACTGCACGCGGAGACCTACCGTTTCCTCGATCGTGTGCGGAAGCACTACGGCATCGAGATCGAGTTGATGTGGCCTTCGGCCGAGAAGCTGGAGCCGTTCGTGCGCCAGAAGGGCCTGTTCAGCTTCTACGAAGACGGTCACCACGAGTGCTGCGGGATCCGCAAGGTGGAGCCGCTCCGTCGTGCGCTGGCGACGCGTCAGGGCTGGATGACCGGGCAACGCCGCGATCAGAGCCCCACGCGCGCCGAGGTGCCGGAGTTGGCATGGGACACGGCCCATCGCCCCGCCGGTATGCCGAAGGCCAACCCGCTCGCTCAGTGGAGCCAGGCGGATGTCTGGAGCTACATCCGCGAGCACGACGTGCCCTACAACGAGCTTCACGATCGGGGCTTCATCTCCATCGGTTGCGAGCCCTGCACGCGTCCGGCTCGACCGGGTGAGCACGAGCGTGCGGCGCGCTGGTGGTGGGAAGAGTCGACGCAGCGCGAGTGCGGTCTGCATGTCGACGAGAGTGGTCGTCTCGTTCGCGGCAGCTGAGTCCGTTGGCTGGGCTCATTCGATGGGTCCGCTCGGAATGGCGTAGTCAGTCGTACGTTGCGCCACGCCTGCATTCGTCCGCTCGCGAGCATGAGTGATGGTTCGAGGAGCGCTCGGGTGTTTCGGCCCCCAGCGCAGCGTTCCGCGGCCGATGAACGGGCCGGTGCAATTGTCGCGTCGGCTTGCCGTCCGGTGGTTGTATCGGACGCGTAGATCTCCTGAATTTCAGCCGCGGTAGCGCTTTCGCTATCGAGAAGGGGATCGCTGAGATGACTTCGAAGAAATGGATTTGGTTGGGGGCGTTGCCGTTCCTGGCCTGCTCGACGAACGAACCCGACGAGCGCGTCGTGGCCGAGCGATGGTCGGAGCTGACCGTCGCTGGAGTGGATGCCAACGTGCGTCTGCAGAGCGATTGGAAGAGCGGCTATTGCGCCGACGTGACCATTGTCAACGGCACGACCGCGACCATCCGCAACTGGAGGGTGACGTTGAATCTGCGCCAGTCGACGATCGCGAACCTCTGGAGCGGTAGCGCGAGCGGCAACGTAGTTTCACCAGCTGCGCACAACGGGACCGTGAGCCCCGGCCAGTCGGCAACGTTCGGCTTCTGTGCCAACGCGACCGGGAGCGACTATCTGCCGGCCGTAGCGGCGCTGACTTTCGAGAGCGTCGGCGGAGGCGGAAGCGGTGGCTCGTCGTCGACGGGTGGCTCGTCGTCGACTGGCGGAACGGCTGCGACGGGCGGCTCCTCGACGGGTGGAGCAGTCGCGACGGGCGGCTCCTCGACGGGCGGTGTGGCTGCGACGGGCGGAACGACCGCGACCGGTGGCGTGACGTCGAATACCGGCGGAGTGGCTGCGACGGGTGGCGTGACCTCGAGTACGGGCGGCGCGGCTGCGACGGGTGGAACCATCGCGACAGGTGGCTCGAGCACGGGCGGGACGTCCAACACCGGAGCGACTCTGCGCATCGACAACGACTGGGGCTCTGGATACTGCGCGACGGTGACCACGCCAGCCAACTCGCGATTGCAGGTGCAGCTCAACCGTTCCGAGATCAACAACCTCTGGAATGGCAGCTTCACCCTGTCGGGGACCATCGCGACGGTGACGAGCAACCCAGGTACGACGTCGTTCGGCTTCTGTGCTCGCGCGCTGGCTGCGACCGGCTACCGCCCCGAACTGTTGGGCGGAACGTCCGGGAGTGGCGGCGGCGCCTCGACGGGCGGCGCCTCGACGGGCGGCAGTTCGACGGGTGGCAGTTCGACCGGTGGTGCCTCGACGGGCGGCAGTTCGACGGGCGGTTCCGGTGGTGGCACCAGCTACCCGCCGATCCAAACGGGCTGCAGTGGCTACGCGACTCGCTTCTGGGACTGCTGCAAGCCCCACTGCGGCTGGTCGGCCAACGTGCCGAGCGGTGTGTCACCCATGCGCAGCTGTTCGGCCGCGGACCAACCACTCGCCAGCTACGACGTACAGAGCGCGTGCAGTGGCGGCGGGGCTCACACCTGCCAGGGGCTCACACCGATCGCCATCAATTCGTCGCTCTCCTATGGCTACGCGGCCACTTCGAGCGGTGACGTGTGCGGCAAGTGCTACCAGCTGCAGTTCACGGGCAGCTCCCACAACGCCGGAGCCGATCCTGGTTCGGCCGCGCTCTCGGGCAAGACCATGATCGTGCAGGCCATCAACATCGGTTACGACGTCGGTGGTGGTCAGTTCGATCTGCTCGTTCCGGGCGGCGGCGTCGGGGCATTCAACGCCTGCTCGTCTCAATGGGGCGTCTCGAACTCGGAGCTGGGCGCGCAGTACGGCGGCTTCCTGACGGCGTGCAAATCCCAGGTGGGCAGCGACCACGCGGCGCTCAAGAGCTGCGTGCGCAACCGCTGCGCGAGCGTGTTCGGTTCGCGTGGCTTGGACGAGCTGGAAGACGGTTGTGAGTGGTTCGTCGACTGGTTCCAGGCGGCGGACAATCCGGCTCTCAAGTACAAAGAGGTCGCATGCCCCGCCGAGCTGACCAGCGAATCGGGCATGAACCGCGGCGGGAACGTGCAGAACGCCTGCGGCAACTGAGCCGCGCACGCCATCCCGCATCGTCCGTGTACGGACGGTAGAGAGGGAAGAGCAGGGGAGGG
>DATIDO010000316.1:0-7188 GCA_035456245.1 Polyangiaceae bacterium | reverse complement strand
CCCAGGCAGACGCGCAGGAGCTGGGCCCGCAGCCGCACCAGGGCGGCGTCGACGCGCTCGGGGGAGCGGCGGTAGGGCGGCAGCGCGGCCATGCGCTCGGCGGCGGCGTGCTCCAGGGCGGTGATCACGTCGTTGCAGGCGTCGGCGTAGGCGCTCGGTGCCAAGGTGACGGCCACTTGTCAGGACTCGAACGCCAGCTGCGTGAGCGGCAAGCTCAAGGCCTTCAACTGCAAGTCTTCGACGGCGCACTACTGCAACGACTTCCAGCCGGGCACGACCAGCGGCTGGTGGGGCGGCTGGGAAGTCGTCGCGGCCTGCGACTGACGCACCGCTCGCGGATCCGGCAGCCTCAGCGTCCGACTCGAACGAACCCCGTCGATGCCGGCGTCGCGTTCGGGGCGCGCGCTCGGGCTGCCAATTCGCCCAGCAGCGCCCCGCCTGGGGCGTCCGAGCGGATCGTGTAGCCGTCGAAATCCGGGTACGGCGCGCCATCGACCTGCGCCGCCAAGTGCCAGAAGAGCCAGCCTCCGTGAGCCTGCTCGAGTTGGCTCGTCCAGTCGCTGTAGCGGGCGCGGCGTACGGCCTCTCCCGTTTTCGCCAGCACCCCGAACTCCTCGAGGACCAGGGGCTTGCCGAGCCGCGCGGCCAGGCGACTCTGCCGCCGGATGAAGTCGTCGCTGTCGGGCCAGGTCCAGCCCCAGTGCTCCGGATAGAGGTGGGCCGTCGCGAAGTCGATCGCTGGAAGGGCCGTCAGCGCGGCGTGGTCCACGCCGTAGCCTTCGAGTTGGTAGGGCGGACGGGCGTCGCCTTCGAAGAAGCCCTCGTCGCCCACTCCAATCATCTGGTTCGGGGCGAGCGTACGGAGGTGTTGGCTCATCTCGTGGGCCCACGAGGTGAGAGGCGCGGGCGAGGGCGGCGCCATGCCGGGCAAGAGAGGTAGGTTGGAGACGCGGGGTTCGTTGGCGAGCTCCCACGCCGCGATTGTCGGATCTTCGCGGTAGGGGACGCCGTCGATCGAGTTGATGCGCCCCACGACGTGCTCCATCCAGGACCGGTAGGCCGAGCGAGTCCGAACGTCGGAGAAGAAGGCGGCGTGGTTCTCCAGGCCATACCAGGCCAGGTATTGGTCCACGCCGCCGAAGTCTCGCCAGTTGTTGGTCAGTACCAGGATCAGCGTCAGGCCCCGACGCCGGGCCTCGCTGAGCACGAAGTCGAGACGCTCGAGGCCGTCGGGGCCATCGTTGTAGATGGGCGCCGCTCGCTCGCTGTCCCAGGCCTGGAACCACACGTTCCGCTTGGCGCCCTCTTCGTGCACGTGTCGCACCGAGCCGTCGAAGGCTCCGACGTCGAGGAAGGCCCAGACGCGCAGGACGGTCAGCTGCATGTCGGTGGCTCGGTCGAGCACCTCGAGCACGTCGGACCGGGGCACGTAGTTCAAGTAGTAGACGTTGGCTCCCACGAAGGGGAAGCGCGCGTCACCTCGAACGAAGCCAGGGGCATCGCGTGTGACGTTGGCGTCGCTCTCGTGAACGTTCGGTGTCGGGCTGGCGATCTTCGCGGGCGCGCAAGCCACCAGGCTCGAGGGCAACGCCAGGCCCAACGAGAGGGCCATGGACAGCGAATGCCAGCGAGCGAGCTTCATGGCGTGCGTGTGTCCTAGCAGACAGGCGTCGTCACCGGAGCGCCCACGAATGTTTTCTGCTCCTTCGCGGCAGTGCCGCTCAATTGCGACACGCCACTCTCAAGCTCGTCGTCCATGACGATGGTCCTGGGAACCTTGGCGCTCGTGTCGCTCGCCATCTCCTTCATCGCCTACGGTTGCCTGTCTCGGAAACTGCAGGTGCGCCCCGAACCGCGGGACGTCCTGCCGCCGATCAGCATCCTGAAGCCGTTGAAGGGCCTGGATGACGGACTCTACGAGAACCTGGCCGCGATTGCGCGCCAGGACTACCCGGCCTTCGAGGTCCTGTTCTGTGCCGAGGACGCCGATGATCCGGCGCTCGCGGTGGCCGAGCAGGTGCAGCGTGACTTTCCGGGGGTCCCCATCCGCGTGCTCTCGGGCGCGCTGGACGACGGTTTGAATCCCAAGGTGCGCATCCTGCGCCGCCTGCTGCCTGCCTGCCGTCACGAGTGGATCCTGATCTCGGACTCGAACGTGCGGCCGGGCCCCGACTACCTGCGCGCGCAAGTAGGCACGCAGCAAGCGACGGGCGCCGCGCTGGTGTCCACGCTGCTCGCCGGTGTGGGTGAGCGCAGCATCGGCGCGCGCCTGGAGAACCTGCAGATGAACGGCTGGGTCGCGGCCTCGATTGCCTTCTGCGACGCGGGCGAGCACGCCTGCGTGATCGGCAAGTCGATGCTGATGAACCAGCGCGCTTTGCGCGACGTGGGCGGCCTGGAGGGCGTGAAGGACATCCTGGCCGAGGACTACATCCTGGGTTCGCGCTTCGGTGAGCGCGGTCACGTGGTGGCGCTGTCCTCCTACGTGCTCGAGGTGGTCAGTGGCGCTCGCGACCTGGGCACCTTCTTCAATCGTCACGTGCGCTGGGGGCAAATGCGTCGCCGCATCGCGCCGGTGTTCTACCTGGGCGAGACGCTGGTGAACCCGTTCCCGTTCTTCTTGGCGCTGTTCTGCGTCGGCGCGCCCGAGTTTCGCTGGTTGGCCGCGGTGGGCATGGCGTTGCGCTGGTCGCTCGACGTGCGCGCCTACCTGGCGCTCACGCCGGGCGGCAGCAAGACCTCGCTCGCGCTGTTGCCGTTGAAGGACGCGCTCATGCCCTTCGTTTGGGCGGTGGGCGCCGTATCGACACGCGTGGCTTGGCGCGGCAACCGGATGCGCGTGGGGCCGGGGAGTCGGCTCTCGCCGCTGCACCAGCCCGGGCTCGAAGAGGCCATCCCCGAGCGCGCCTGAGGTTCCCGAGGCGACGCCCCAAAGCTGGTGGGCGCCGGCGGCCCCCACGGATGCCGAGGGGAAGCCCCCTACCTTGGCGGCCCCTACCTTGGCGCCGCATCCCCTGTAGACTCGCGGCCGGGGAGCCTTGTCCATTCATCGCCTCGAAAGTTCGGTTCGGCACTACCCTTGGGGTGCCCGTTCTTGGATTGCCGATCTGCTGGGTCGCCCAGCGAGCGGAGAGCCCGAGGCGGAGTTGTGGGTGGGTGCGCACCCTGGCTGTCCCTCGCGAGTGCTGGGTGGCGACGGGACGACGCTCGACCGGCTGATCGCGAGTGCACCGAGCAAGCATCTGGGCGACGAGGTGCACGAGCGCTTCGGCGCGCGCTTGCCGTTCCTCTTCAAGGTGCTCGCCGCCGAGCAGCCTCTCAGCCTCCAGGCTCACCCCGACGCCGAGCAGGCCCGCGAGGGGTTCGCGCGCGAGAACGCAGCCGGCGTTCCACTCGACGCGGCCGAGCGCAGCTACAAAGACGACCAGCACAAGCCGGAGCTGATCTGCGCGCTGACGCCCTTTGCCGCCCTCCATGGCTTTCGACCCGCGGCCGAGGCGCTCGAGGTGCTGGGCGCCTTCGGCGTGGCCGAGCCCACCTCACCGCTGTTCGACGCCTGGCGTCACCTGCGGGAGTCGCCCGACGCCACGGGCTTGCGGCGCTTCTTCACCGAGGTGTTCCGGACGCCACGTGACCGACTCGACGAGGTGATCGTCAGCGGCATCGAGCGTGTGGCGGCGACACCCGCGGAGCGGCTGCGACGTTGGGGCGACCTTCCCGCTTGGTTCGCTCGCTTGGCTGCGCTCTATCCGGGAGATCCCGGCGTCGTGATTGCGCTCACTCTGCAGTTGGTGGAGCTGGCACCCGGCGAGGCGCTCTTCCTGGGGGCCAGGAACCTCCACGCCTACTTGGGCGGCCTGGGGCTCGAGGTGATGGCGTCGAGTGACAACGTGCTGCGCGGCGGGATGACGCACAAGCACGTCGACGTGGCCGAGCTGGCGCGCGTGGTGGAGTTCGCTTCGCTGCCCGTGGACGTTCTGCACCCGGTCGAGGAACGAACGGAGCCAGGCGTGCGGGTGGCGCGCTACCCGAGCCGGGCCGCCGAGTTCGAGTTGGCTCTGGTCACGCTCGAGCCGGGCGCTAGCTGGAGCCTGCGCGGACCGGGACTCGTGGTCGGGCTCGAGGGTGAGGGAACGGCGGAGGCCGCCGGCGAGCGAGCGCCGCTCGCGCGAGGAACCCAGCTGTTCTGTGATGCCCAGCACGAGGTGCAGCTCGTGGGGCCCTGTCGGCTGGCGGTGACAACCGTGCGTCACACGGGCTGAATCGAAGGCTGATCGAGCGCTGGCCGCTCGTTGGCCGCCCTGTGGCTGCTCGTTGGGCGCTCGGTGGGGCTCCAGCAGCGCGGTAGATTGGCGAGGAGGGCGAAACGCCCCACACGAAATCGGCCCTCCAGCGAATTGGAAGCGGCCACGACGCGCCGGCCGTTCGCGCTACAAAAAGCTCATGAAGCTTGCGCGCGCGTGGCTGGCAGTGCCCTTCCTTTCGACTCTGGTGGCGGCGGGATGCGTCGACACCTCGGTAGCGGACGAGGGGGCCACGGATGACGCGGTCGGCGGTGGCGGCGGTGCCGACGGTCCGTCGGACGATGGTGGAGCGCAGGCCCCCGAGGGGCTCTCCTGCGGTCAGCTGGCGACGCCCGAGCGGGTCGTGATGGGTTACTTCCCGACCTGGACGGGGCGTTTCGAGGAAACGGTCGCGCAGCTGGACTGGGAGCACCTGACCCACATTGCCATCGCCTTCGCCAACCCGGTGGGTACGGCCGACGAGCTCGTCTTCCAGGGTGACGAGGCGAACATGCAGTCGCTGATCGAGACCGCGCACCAGAACGGCGTGAAGGTGCTGGTGTCGATCGCCGGCGCGAGTGACTCGGCTCTGTTCCGTGAGCACATCGCGCCCGAACGCGTCGATGGCATGGTGACGGCCGTCGCAGCCTTCGTCGAGACATATGGCCTCGACGGCGTGGACGTGGACATCGAGGGAAGCGCGGTCGACGAGACCTACGGTCCGTTCGTGCAGAAACTGGCCGCCGCCATCCGCCCCGAGGGCAAGTTGGTGACCGCGGCCGTGGCCCGCAACTCGTGGGATCGCATCAACGACGCCACCATGTGGTGCTTCGATTTCCTCAACCTGATGACCTACGACTACGCTGGCACGTGGAGCGATCCGTCGGAGCACTCCACGCTCGCCCAGGCGCGTCAGGATCTCTCGTACTGGGTGGGGCGCGACTACCCGGCCTCGCGCACCGTGCTGGGCATGCCGTTCTACGGCTACTGCTGGGGCGCCAGCTGTGAGCACGGCTACACCTCGTTCGGTGAGATCGCCGAGAAGTATCCGGATCAGACTGCGGTCGACTGGATCACCGGCGACGGCTACCAGATCTCGCTGAACGGCACGAAGACCATCACCAAGAAGACGCAGCTGGCCGCGGCCGACTACGGCGGCGTGATGGTCTGGGAGCTGACGCTCGACTCGGCGGACGGCTTGCTTTGGGACGCGCTGGTCGCCGGGCTCTGAGCCAGCTCCGCGCCGCACGGTGGCAGCAGGCGCAACGTGCCGCTGGAGCCGTTCGGTTCGAAGGTGAGTAGCGCGCCAGTCGGGGCGAGCGCGAGCGCCGTCTGACGCTCGCCGAGCTGGCAGCTGGGTGCAGGCAGCCTGCCGTGGTGAGCTCCGTGTGCGACGTAGTCGCCCTCCGACCAGAGAGGCGCCAGGGCAGTCCAGCCGAGCGGGCTCGGCTTCTCGCTCTGGCCATCGTGGACGGTCAGGCGGCTGCCGCGCTTCAGCAGGGCGCGCTCGCGGTCGACGGCCAGGACCAGCACGTCGGCGCCGAGCGAGATGGCGCGGCGCTGCTCCAGATCGATCAGCACGGACTCGGTCGCGGTGCGCCAGGGAAAGAAGCGGCGAGGCGAGGCGCTCGGCGGAACATCCATGCCGGTGCGCGCGGTATCGAGGCCCAGATCGGTCACCCCGCCGGGGCTCACCAGGTAGAGCGGGAAGCGCGTGGGGGGGCGCGGGGCGTGTGCGCCGGCGCGCTGGGTCGCACGGCCTTTGCCCGAGGCCTCGGGCGCAGGTGTGGGGCGGTACTGCTCGCAGGCGATGACGAAGCGTTGCCGCTCCGCGTCCGTGTACAGAACGCGCGCGCCGCAGCGCGCGGTGGCGAGCTGCTTCTGCACGCGCCCTTGGACCAACACCAGGCGGCCGTCGGCTTCGCGACGCACCCAGCCACCGCGCAGGGCGAAGACGAAGCCCGGTGCGGGCTCGGGGCGATCGGCGCCGCTCGGCAGCAGCAAGACGGCCGAGGTGTAGCTGGCGTTCGGCTCCGAGAGCGCGCCGAAGGCATCGAAGCGCGAGCGCCTGTCGCAGCGGCGCGGCGGGCTCTTGCTCGGCGGTACCGGCCAACCTTGGTTCCTCGTCGAGGGGCCGGCCAGGCGCACGACCAGCTGCGTGCCGGCGAACTCGAGGCGCCAGGCCGCGCCTTCCCAGCCAATCAACCTCGCCAACGCCGCGGGGTTCGCGTCGGGCTCGGAGCGCAGTCGCTCCAGATCGAGCAGGCGCGCCTGCTTGGAACCCCGGACCAGGAGCGCCAACACTTTCTCGTCGTCCGAGAAGGCCAGGCTGCGGTGGCTGGGCAGCGTGTCGGCATCGAGCTCCACGTCGAGCGCGCTCAGATCGATCCGCAGGCCCGTTCGCACGTCGAGCAGCCAGACCCGCCCGCCCACGCGCGCCACCAACCAGTCGCCGTGGGGCGAACGGGCGAGGAGCTGCTCGATGTCTTCGCTGCCGCGCGGCGCATGCGGCCAGCTCAGCCGCAAGCGCGAGGTGCCCTCGTGACTCTCACAGTGCGCGAGCCAGCGCCCTCGCTCGTCCCAATCTTCCAGCGCGGGGCCGGGGCTGGTGGGTACCAGCAGCGGCGTCGCGCGAAAGTCGCCCGGGCTCGCCCACGGAGTCGCGCCCGTGCCGTCGGCCGAACGGGTGAGGCCGGTGTGGGCCGTGGGGGTGAGGCCGACGTTGGGTGTCGTTCCGGTCGTTCCGGTCGTTCCGGCGGCAGGCGTTCCGGCGCTGGCGCTCGACGCCTGGGGCGAGGGCGCCACCACACCGGGGGAGGGCGTGACCGCTGACGAGGAAGTCGAAGGGGCCGCCGCCGAGGAGCCTGGCTGCCCCGATGGCGTTGCCGTTCGCGTGTGACCTGCG
>DATIDO010000315.1:0-3026 GCA_035456245.1 Polyangiaceae bacterium | reverse complement strand
CTGCGACGCTCAGCTGAAACTGGTCACCGAGCCGTCTGCTCGCGACGGTCACGCGCCCATCCCCGTCCATGGCGTCTACCGCATTCGCCACCAGGTTCATGAGCGCTTGGTTCAAGAGCGCGGGGTAGCACTCGACGGCGTCGGGCCCCTGCAAGTCGAGCCGCACCTCCACCCGCTTTTTCAGTCGGTGTCCCAGAATGACCAGGACCGAGTCGACACACTCGGCGATGCTCGCCGTCTTGAGTTCTCCCTCGTCCAGCCGAGAAAACGTGCGCAGCTTGATCACCAGCTGCGAAATGCGCGCGACGCCAGCGTCCACCTCGGTCAGGCGCGCGAGCGACCTGTCCCACGGCTCGGCTGCTCGTTGCCGAATCTCTCCGCCGGCAGCCTCTGCCACCTTGTCGAGCGAACGCCGCACCGTCGCCAAATGGCTCTTCACGAAGGCCAACGGGTTGTTCATCTCGTGCGCGATGCCGGCGACCAGCTCGCCCAGCGAGGCCATCTTGGCGGACTGCACGAGCTGGGCCTGGGTCGCCTGCAGCTCCCGGTACGCGTCGGCGATTCGCCGACGACTTTCGAACAACTCCAAGAAGACCCGGACCTTGCTGCGCAAGATGGCGGGCGTGACCGGCTTGAAGAGAAAGTCCACGGCGCCACTGCCGTAGCCACGCAGCACGTCCTCCTCCGTGTCGTCCTTGGCGGTGAGGAAGATGATGGGGACACCGCTCGTCTCCGGGTGCTGTCGGGCGAACTCCGCCACCTCGAACCCGTCCATCCCCGGCATCTGCACGTCGAGCAGCATCACGATGAACTGGCGCTTCAGCAGCAAGCGCAGCGCCTCGTTGCCGGAGCGAGCCAGCACCACCTCGCAGCCGATGCCCTCCAGCAGCGCCTCCATCGCCACCAGGTTGGCGTCGATGTCGTCGACGACGAGGACCGCCGGCTCCTTCATGCCCCCGACCTCATGCGATAGATGCGCTGTTCGGCGTCGAAGTCGACGAAGTTGGCACGCGCCGCTTCCGTCAGCGTCTCGCTGTTGCCCAGGCACAAGAAGCCGCCACGGCGCAGGCCTTGCGCAAGCATCGCCGTCGCTCGCTCCTTGAGCCCCGGCGAGAAGTACAACAAGACATTGCGACAGAAGACGACGTGCATCTCACCCAGCGCGTGGTCGGTCGCCAGATCGTGCTGGAAGAACACCATGCCGCGCCGCAGCTCCTCGCGCATGGTGACCTTGCCGTAGGCACGCGTCAGGTGCCGCCCCAGATCCGAGCCGCCCGCGATTCGATGGTTGCTCTCGAATCGCTCCACACGCTCCTCCGAGTAGATGCCCTCTCGCGAGGCCTGCACGGCCCGTTCGTCGAGGTCGGTCACGTAGATCTGCGATCTCTCGTAGAGCCCCTCCTCGTGGAGCAGGATCGCCAGGGAGTACGCCTCCTCACCCGATGCCGAGCCGGCCAGCCAGAAGCGCAGCTCGGGGTAGGTTCTCAGCAAGGGGACGACGGCCCGCCGGAACGCCGCAAAGAAGGCTGGATCGCGAAACAGATCGCTGGTCTGCACGGTCAGACGTGAAATGAGCCAGGCGAAGAACTGCGGCTCCACCAGCAAGCGGTGCTGCATCTCGCCCAGGTGGCGAAGGTTCGCCTCCTGGCAGGCCAGGAGCAGCCGGCGGCGCATCGACTCGCCCTCGTAGGAGCGGAATTCGTAGCCGTAGCGGCGATGGATGGCCTCCAGCAGCAGATCCAGCTCGATGGCCTCGCTGCCCGGTCGACTTCCTGCGCTCCCCGGGCTGCCGCTCGTCGGCGGTGCGTCCGGCGTCTCAGCCACGGGGCACCTCGCGCGTCAGGTGCTGCGCGACCTTGGCCAAGAGCGTTCGGCTGTCGACGGGCTTGGCCAAGTAGTCCGTCGCGCCCGCCTCGATGCAGCGCTCCCTCTCCCCCATCATGGCCTTGGCCGTGAGCGAGACGATGGGCAAGCGCTCGAAGCGCGCGTCTCGTCTGACGGCTCGCAGCGCCTCGTAGCCATCCATTTCCGGCATCATGACGTCCATCAGCACGAGGTCGATGTCCGGATGGGCACGCAACTGCTCGATCGCCTCCAGACCGTTTTCGGCGATCAAGACGTCGCAGCCGCGGCTGCGCAGGAGGGCCGAGAGCGAGTAGACGGTGCGCATGTCGTCCTCGGCGACCAGGATCTTCTTGCCGAGCAAAGGCGCGTCACGCTCCGCCGCAGAGAATGCCGGAGACTCGTATCGCTCGGGCTTTCGTTCACCCACGTGGTGAACGAAGAGGCGCACCTCTTCGAGCAACCGTGCCCCCGAGCTGCCGTCTTTGAGCACGATCGCCTGCGCGTAGTCTTCGAGCTGGCGCGTCTCCCGCTTGGTCAACGAACGACCGGTGTGCACGATGACACGCATGCCCACCAGCTCGGGCGAGGCTCGGAGCTTCTCGAGTAGGCCCAAGCCGTCGAGATCCGGCAGCCCCAGATCGAGGATGACGCAGCCGAATGGCTTCTGCTCGAGCTTCGCCAGGGCCTCACCCGCACTGGCCGCGCTCTCCGCGCGAATGCCCTGACTGGCCAGCAAATCGACGACGGACTGCGCTTCGACTCGGCTGTCCTCCACGACCAAGATCTCTGCGGCCTCCCCGTGCCTCTTGGGGGCCAGACTCTCGACGATGCCACGGAGCTCCGCTCGTGAGGCGGGCTTGGTGAGGTAGCCGATCGCTCCGAGCGCCAGCCCGTGCCGCGAGGCGTCGAGCGCCGAGAGGAAGTGCACCGGGATGGAGCGCGTGACATCGCTCTGCTTGAGCCGCTCCATGACCGTCCAGCCATCGATGTCCGGCAGCTTCACGTCCAGGATGATGCCCCTGGGCGGCTGGCGCCGTGCTTGCTCGAGTCCGCTGCGGCCACCGTTCGTCACGACGGCGCGAAGGCCGCGCGCGCGAACCAACTCGACCAACTGCTCGGCCATCACGGCGTCGTCCTCGATGATCAGCAGGTAGTCGCCCGTCGAGATCGGAAGAGCGTCG